>JBILSW010000098.1:0-8191 GCA_044371895.1 Rubrivivax sp. | reverse complement strand
AACGACCCGTGTTGCCCACGGTGGCGATGCGCTGGCCACGCCGCACCAGCGCGCCCAGCGGCACGTCGAGGGACTGCGCATGGGCGTAGCGGGTGAGCAGGCCGTTGCCGTGGTCGATCTCGAGCAGGTTGCCGTAAGCTGGGTGCGACTCGCGCGCCACCACCAGGCCGCCGGCGGCCGCCACGATGGGCGTGCCGGGCTCGGCCGGGAAGTCCAGCCCCGCGTGCAAGGCCGGCCGGCCGTTGAACGGGTCGGTTCGGAATCCGAAGCCCGAGGTCGCGGGCACGTCCACCGGCTGCTGGCTGGGTACCAGCAGCGCGGCCAGGCGGCTTTCCTGCAGGCGCGACTCGTACCAAGTGAAGACGTCGGTCTGCCAGTCGGTGGCCTCACCGAGACGCTCGACGCCCTGCTGCAGCTGCGCCAGGCTGGCCCGCTGCGCCGGCACGAAGGGGCCACCGCGGGCCGAAGTGGGCACAGCCGCCGGAGCCGACGCCCCGGGCGAGACCGGGGGCGTCACGCGCAGTTCATCGCTCCTCAGGCCGGCCAGGCCGGCGACGCGGTCGCCCATGGTTTCCAGCTTCACCAGCTTGGCCTGCATCTCGCCCAGGCGCTCCGCGATGGCGTCGAGGTTGTCCCTCATGAAGCGCTCGCGCTGCGCGATCTCGTCGCGCACGATCGGCCTGACCAGCTGTGCCACTACCGGCCAGCCCTCGCGCGCCGCCTTCAGGAACACGAAGTGGTAAACGCTGCCCGACACCGCCAGCAGCAGGGCCGCGAGCGCCGCGACGGCCAGCGCCAGCTGCCAGCGCGACAGGTGCAGCACGCGCGTCCGCGCGATGCTGCCGTGGGTGATGAGCACCTGCATCGCTAGACTTCCTCCATGAGCCGTTCACCAAATCTGCCGAGCTCGCCTGGGTCGCCGTGGGCCACCCAAGCCGTGGGTGCGGCGCTATCGCGCCACGAGACCCTGGCCGCCCTGCTGCAGCGGGTGCGGGATTCTCAGGCCCGGCTGGCGTGCATCCAAGCCCTGGTGCCCCCTAGCCTGAGGGACGCGGTCGAGGCCGGGCCGCTCGACGACACGGAGTGGACCCTGCTCGTCCGGCATGCCGGGGCGGCGGCCAAGCTGCGGCAGTGCGTGCCGCAACTCGATGCCGCCCTGTCCGCGGCCGGCCTCCCGCCGCGCAGGCTGCGAGTCAAGCTGGCTCAGCCGCGCTGAACGCCGGGCCAAGCGCGGGCTATCGGCACGGTGTCGATGCAGGTGGTGCCGGCTTTCGGAATCGAACCGAAGACCTTCCGCTTACAAGGCGGGTGCTCTGCCAACTGAGCTAAGCCGGCTGTCCCGACCGGGCCGGGCAGGCGCGCAGATTCTAGGTGGGGCGATACGAGAAGCCTCCCGGCATCACTTGATCCGCTTCAGCGCCGGCCTCGACGGCTCGCTGCCCGTGGGCGGGGGCGGCGGCTCGTCGGGTTCCTCTCCCGCAGGCTCGGAACTGGCCAGGCGCAGGCCGCGTGCCGGGTCGGCCAGGGGCGGCTCTGTAGGCAAGGGCGGCGCGGCGTCTCCGGGTGTCGCGGGCATCGGGAAAGCCATGCCTTGGCCGTTCTCGCGCGCGTAGATCGCCACGACGTGCTCCACCGGCACGATGATCTCGCGGGTGACTCCGCCAAATCGCGCCTTGAACTCGATGAAGTCGTTGCCCAGACGCAGGTTGGAGGTGGCCTCGAAGCTGACGTTGAGCACGATCTCGTTGTTCTTCACGTACTCCATCGGCACTTGCACCGCCGGGCCCGCGTGCACGGCGATGTAGGGCGTGAAGCCGTTGTCCGTGCACCAGTCATGCAGGGCCCGAACGAGGTAGGGGCGCGTGGAACTGCCCGGGTTGTCGGTGGGGCCGGCCATCGTCTCACGCGGGCGGTTCAGGGCTGGTGCGCCTTCACTTGCGCATCACCTTCTCGGAAGGCGTCAGCGCCTCGATGTACGCGGGCCGCGAGAAGATGCGCTCGGCATACTTCAGCAGCGGCACGGCGTTCTTGCTGAGGTCGATGCCATAGTAGTCCAGGCGCCACAGCAGCGGCGCGATGGCCACGTCGAGCATGCTGAAGTCGTCGCCCAGCATGTACTTGTTCTTCAGGAAGATGGGCGCCAGCTGCGTCAGGCGGTCGCGGATCTGCTCGCGCGCCTTCTCAAGCTGCTTCTCGGCGGCCTTGACGCCGCGGCCCTCGAGCAGGTTGACGTTGCTGAAAAGCTCCTTCTCGAAGTTGAAGAGGAACAGCCGTACGCGGGCGCGCGCCACTGGATCGCCGGGCATCAGCTGCGGGTGCGGGAAGCGCTCGTCGATGTACTCGTTGATGATGTGGCTCTCGTACAGGATGAGGTCGCGCTCCACCAGGATGGGCACCTCGTTGTACGGGTTCATCAGCGCGATGTCCTCCGGCTTGGCGAAGATGTCGACATCGCGGATCTCGAAATCCATGCCCTTCTCGAACAGCACGAAGCGGCAACGGTGCGAGTAGGGGCAGGTGGTTCCGGAGTAGAGCACCATCATGGCGGGAGACCTTTCGTCGTCTTCTGTCGGGATTGTGCGCCGGATCGCGGCCGCCGCCAGGGCGCGCCGTGCGCAGCGGAAAACAGGAAGACGCAGCCGGTGCCCGGTTGCCACCACTGCGCCTTGAGCCCCGCACGACGCGCGGGGCATGTCACCTTACCTGATGTCTTTCCAGTAGACCGCGTTCAGACGCCAGGCGATGACGATGAACACCGCAAGGAACAACATGACCCAAACGCCAATGCGCACGCGGCTGGTGGCGTCCGGCTCGGCCATCCAGAACAGAAAGGCGGTCAGGTCGGCGGCCGCCTCGTTGTACTGGGCCTCGGTCATCGAGCCTGGCTTCGCGAGTTCGAAGTCCTTGAAGGTCTCGATCTTCTTGGCCGGGTCGTGCGGGTCGGCGCGGGTCTCGAAGACGGCCCGCTGCTGGCCCTGCAGTTCCCACAGCGGGAAGGGCATGCCGACGTTCGGGAACGCGGCGTTGTTCCAACCGGTGGCCTTGGTGTCGTCGCGGTAGTAGGTGCGCAGGAAGGTGTAGACGTAGTCGGCGCCGCTGTTGGCGCCCTTGCCGAAGCCGGCGCGGGAGCGCGCGATCAGCGTCAGGTCGGGCGGCGCGGCTCCGAACCACTCCTTCGCGTCGGCCGGCGTCATCGAGATCGTCATCAGGTCGCCGACCTTCACGCCGGTGAAGATGAAGTTGTCCTTGATCTGCTGGTCGGTCAGGCCGATGTCGCGCAGCCGGTTGTAGCGCATGAAGCCGGCCGAGTGACAGTTCAGGCAATAGTTGGTGAACAGCTGCGCGCCGCGTTGCAGCGCGGCCATGTCGGTGACGCGTTTGGTGTCGAAACGGTCCCAGGGCACCAGGCCCGCGGTGGCGGCCACGGCGGAGCCTGACCACGTGAGCGCGGCGAGCAGGACGAGGAGAAGTCGCTTCATGATGGGGGACTCGGATCGGGTCAGTGCGGCTGGAACACCACGCGGTCGGGCACGGGCTTGAACTCGCCCAAGCGGCTCCACCACGGCATCAGCAGGAAGAAGCCGAAGTAGAACAGCGTGCCAGCCTGCGACACCAGCGTGCCCAACGTCGTTGGAGGCAGGATGCCCAGGTAGCCAAGCACCAGGAAGTTGACGACGAACACGCCGTAGAGCCACTTGTTCCAGGTCGGGCGATAGCGGATGCTGCGCACCGGGCTGCGGTCCAGCCAGGGCAGCGGGAACAGGATCAGCACCGCGGCGCCCATCACGACCACGCCCCAGAACTTCGGATCGAACGCCATCAGCAGGCCTGCACTGACGATGGCCGCCGCCATCGGCGCGAAGCGCCAGATCCCCTTGAGGCCCGCGAACAGGTAGCCCACCACGCCAGCCACCAGCACCAGCACCACCAACACGTTGACGAACGGCGTCGTCACAGCGCGCAGCATCGAGTAGTAGGGCGTGAAGTACCACACCGGCGCGATGTGCGCGGGTGTCTTCAGCGGATCAGCCGGGATGAAGTTGTTGAACTCCAGGAAGAAGCCGCCCATGGTCGGGGCGAAGAACACCACCGCCGAGAAGATCAGCAGGAACACAGAGACGCCGAGGATGTCGTGCACCGTGTAGTAGGGGTGGAAGGGGATCCCGTCGAGCGGCTTGCCGTCGGCGCCCTTCTTCTTCTTGATCTCGACGCCGTCGGGGTTGTTCGAACCCACCTCGTGCAGCGCGATGATGTGCGCCGCCACGAGGCCGACGATGACCAGCGGCAGCGCGATCACGTGCAGCGCGAAGAAGCGGTTGAGCGTGGCGTCGCCGACGACGTAGTCGCCGCGGATCAGGATCGACAGGTCGTTGCCGACGAAGGGGATCGCTGCGAACAGGTTGATGATGACCTGGGCACCCCAGTAGCTCATCTGGCCCCAGGGCAGCAGGTAGCCCATGAAAGCCTCGCCCATCAGGCACAGGAAGATGGCGACGCCGAAGATCCAGATGAGCTCGCGCGGCTTCTGGTAGCTGCCGTACAGCATGCCGCGAAACATGTGCAGGTATACGACGATGAAGAACGCACTGGCGCCGGTGGAGTGCATGTAGCGCACCAGCCAGCCCCAGGGCACGTCGCGCATGATGTACTCGACCGAGGCGAAGGCCAGGTTCGCATCGGGCTTGTAGTGCATCGTCAGGAAGATGCCGGTGACGATCTGGATGACCAGCACCAGCATCGCCAGCGAGCCGAAGAAATACATCCAGTTGAAGTTCTTCGGGGCGTAGTACTCCGACAGGTGCTCCTTGTAGAGCTTGGACGCCGGGAAGCGGTTGTCAACCCAGGTCAGGAGCTTCTGCCCCATCGGCGCGCCGGCGGGCGCTTCCTTGAATTCAGCCATCGTGTCCTCGGACTTCGGATTTGCTGCTGCGGTGCGTGGCGGTGTCGGGCTCTGGCCGCTGGCGCGTCAGGCGTTCTTGTCCTCGCCGACCAGCAGTCGGGTGTCGGACAGGTACATGTGCGGCGGCACCTCGAGGTTGTCGGGGGCGGGCATGTTGCGGAAGACGCGGCCGGCGAGGTCGAAGGTGGAGCCGTGGCAGGGGCAGAAGAAGCCGCCGGACCAGTCGTCGGGCAGCGAGGGCTGCGGCCCGGCCTGGAACTTGTCGCTGGGCGAGCAGCCAAGGTGCGTGCAGATGCCCACACCGACGAAGAACTCCGGCTTGATCGAGCGCCACTGGTTGCGCGCGTACTCGGGCGTGGGGTACTGGGTGCGGGCCGACTTGGGGTCGGCGACCTGGCCGTCGGTCTTCTTCAGCGACTCCAGCATGGCGGGCGTGCGGCGCACCACCCACACCGGCTTGCCGCGCCACTCCACGCGCAGCATCTGGCCCGGCTCGAGCGCGGAGATGTCCACCTCCACCGGCGCGCCGGCCGCGCGCGCACGTTCCGACGGCGCGAAGGTGCTGGCAAAGGGCACCGCGACGGCCACGCCGCCTACGGCACCGGCACAGCCGGCAATGGCGATCCAGGTGCGCTTGCTCTTGTCGATGTCGCCGCCGGCGACGGCCTCGGTGCTGGTGCCGCTCATGCTGTTCCTCGAGGGGCTCGATCGGGAGCCATGGGTCTACGGGTGAACCCGGGATTCTAGCCGAGCACCCTGCGCCGACCTGACGCCGGTTCCGCGTCAGGGGGCAGCCTCGATTGACGCAGCATCCCTCTGCCGCCTAAGGTCGTGGCGCGGGGCACGCACCCGCTCACCACAAAACCGACAGGAGCGATCATGGGTTTCGTTTCCGAATTCAAGGAATTCGCAGTCAAGGGCAACGTGATGGACCTCGCCGTGGGCGTGATCATCGGCGGCGCCTTCGGCAAGATCGTCGACTCGGTCGTCGGTGATCTGATCATGCCGATCGTCGGCAGGATCTTCGGCGGCCTCGACTTCAGCAACTTCTTCATCCCGCTGGCGGGCCAGACCGCCACGACGCTGGTCGAGGCCAAGAAGGCCGGCGCCGTGTTCGCCTACGGCAACTTCCTGACCATCCTGCTGAACTTCGTCATCCTGGCATTCATCATCTTCCTGATGGTCAAGCAGATGAACCGCCTGCGCCGCGAGGCCCCGCCGCCGCCGCCGCCCGCCCCGCCCGCTCCCACCCCGGAAGACGTGCTGCTGCTGCGCGAGATTCGCGACGCCCTGCGCAAGCCGTAGCTGCCGCTGGGGCCGGCGTGCGAGACGCCGGAAGAAGGGCCGGTCGGGCGGCCAATTCGCGGCCTACCCCAGGCCGGGCCCGCCGCATACTCGGCGAGCCCCGTCCGGGCTGCCGCCGCCCATGAAGCCCAACCCCCTGCACCGCCTTCCCGCGCCGCTGGAAGCCGCCATCGAGCGGCTGAAGCTGACGGTGCGCGAAGCCAGCGAGCGCACGGTCGAAAGCCTGGGCCTGGCTGCGCTCGCGGTGCAGCACGCCTTGCAGCGCGACGCGCTGCTGACGGCGCAGTACGAGCTCAACCGCCGCAGCGCCATGCTGATGCTGCGCTTCAACGAGGCCCTGGACGAGCGCGTGCTGCGCGACCTCGGCGCTGCGGACGGCAGCAGCACCGCGCCGCCGCCCACCGCCTGGGACACCCTGAGCCTGGTCGAGGACCGCGAGGTCGAGGCGCAGATCACAGCCGACCGCTTCGCGCTCCAGGTGGCGCACGCCTGCGAGTGGGAACTGCGCGAGCTCGACGGCTACGTCGCCACCGTGCTGACCGAGGCCGGCGGCGCCAGCCCCGGCGGCCGCGAGCGCAACCCGCTGCGCCCGGAACTGCTGGGGCACGCGCTGGTGCGCGGCGTGGAGGTCGTGTCCGACCAGGCCGAGGTCCGCAAGCGGCTGCTGGCCGAACTGGGCCGCTCGCTGGCGGCCCTGCTGCGCCCGGCCTACGCCGCGATCGTGGCCGACTTCCGCCGCGCCGGCGTGCAGCCGCTGGGCCTGCAGGTGCGCCACCGCAGCCGTGCCCCGGCCACCGAGGCAGCGGCAGGTGCTGCCGGCGACGCCGAAAGCCAGCGCGGCGGCCTGCCTCCCGAAACCGGCCGCGCCGGCGAACCCTGGCCGAGCGGCCGCGGCGGCGCGCCCCGCACGGCCTTCGCGCCGTCCACCCGTGGCGCCGGCTTCGCCACGCGCGGCGGGACGCCGCTGGGCCAGGTCGATCCGGCACTGATGCACCTGCTGCGGCGGCTGGCGCTCAGCGAGCCGGCGCCCTCCACGGGCTCCGGCGGCGAGTTCGGCGGCGGCCCGACACCCGAGGTCTTCGATGGCGGCGCGCCCCTGCCGCCCAACCTGATCCACCGGCACCGCGAGGAGCTTCGCCAGGCCTCGAGCGGGGCGCTCGATCACGTAGTGATCGACGTCATCGGCTTCCTCTTCGACCAGATCCTGGCCGACCCCAAGCTGCCGCCCCAGCTGGCGCGGCTGATCGCGCGGCTGCAATTGCCGGTGCTGCGCGCCGCGCTGGGCGACAGCAGCTTCTTCTCGTCGCGCAAGCACCCGGTGCGACGCTTCGTGAACCGCATCGCTTCGCTGGGTGCGGCCTTCGAGGACTTCGACGACGCCTCGGCCCACAACTTCCTCGCCAAGGTCAAGGCCCTGGTCGGCGAGGTCGTCGACGGCGACTTCGACCAGCTCGATGTCTACGAACACAAGCTCAGGGCGCTGGAGGCCTATGTGGCCGAGCAGGCCCAGCGCGGCCCGCAGAGTGATGCGGCGCGCTTGCTGGCCGAGAAGGAAGACCAGCTGCGCCTGCGCGCGCTGTACGCCGAACGCCTGAGCAGCGACCTGCGCAGCCTGAGCGGTCCGGCCTTCGTGCGCGACTTCATCGCCGGCACCTGGAGCCAGGTGCTGCTGCGCGCGGCGGAGGCCCCGGCGCCCGAGGGCGGCGAAGGCGGCCCGCTCGTGCGCAAGTTCCGCCGCACCGCGCGCGAGCTCGCGATGTCGGTGCAGCCCAAGACGACGCCGGCCCATCGCAAGGCCTTCCTCGCCGAGCTGCCCAAGCTCATGCAGGAGCTCAGCGAGGGCATGAACCTCATCGGCTGGCCCGAGGCCGAGCGCCGCGCCTTCTTCGGCCAGCTCATGCCCGCCCACGCCGAGGCGCTTAAGGGGCCCCCCCCCCCCCCCCCGCGGCAGCCAAAGCGGGGGCGGCCCGGGGCGGGGGGGCCAAG
>JBILSW010000097.1:0-8279 GCA_044371895.1 Rubrivivax sp. | reverse complement strand
GAGCCGGTTCCGTGGCGGTGGCTTGACCGTAGCCGGGAGAGGGCGCGCGACAATGCCCACATGACGCTGACCGAGCTCAAGTACATCGTCGCCGTGGCGCGCGAGCGTCACTTCGGCCGCGCGGCCGACGCCTGCCACGTCAGCCAGCCCACGCTGAGCGTGGCGGTGAAGAAGCTCGAGGAGGAGCTGGACGTCAAGATCTTCGAGCGCGGCGCCAGCGAGGTGAGTACCACGCCGCTGGGCGAGCAGATCGTGCGCCAGGCGCAGCAGGTCATCGAGCAGGCTGCGGCCATCCGCGAGATCGCCAAGACCGGCAAGGACCCGGTGTCGGGCCCGCTGCGCCTGGGCGTCATCTACACCGTGGGCCCCTACCTGCTGCCAGACCTGGTGCGCCAGGCCATCGAGCGCGTGCCGCAGATGCCGCTGATGCTGCAGGAGAACTTCACGGTGCGGCTGCTGGAGATGCTGCGCACCGGCGAACTGGACTGCGCCATCCTGGCCGAGCCCTTCCCCGACACGGGTCTGGCGGTGGCGCCGCTGTACGACGAGCCCTTCCTGGCCGCCGTGCCGCGCAGGCACCCCATCGCGGCCCGCCGCAGCATCAGCGCCGAGGAGTTGAAGAACGAGACCATGCTGCTGCTGGGCACCGGCCACTGCTTTCGCGATCACGTGCTCGAGGTGTGCCCCGAATACGCGCGCTTCGCGTCCGACGCCGAGGGCATCCGCAAGAGCTTCGAGGGTTCGAGCCTGGAGACCATCAAGCACATGGTGGCCTCGGGCATGGGCATCACGGTGGTGCCGCGCCTGAGCGTGCCGGCCGAACCGCAGCCGCACGTGGCCTACGTGCCGTTCACCGAGCCCGTGCCCTCGCGCCGCATCGTGCTGGCCTGGCGCCGCACCTTTCCGCGCTACGAGGCCATCGCCGCGCTCCGCAACTGTGTTTACGCCTGTGCGCTCCAGGGCGTGCGGCGCCTGTCCTGAAGCCGCGCGCCTTCAGTTGCA
This sequence comes from Rubrivivax sp., assembly GCA_044371895.1. Lineage (GTDB taxonomy): Bacteria > Pseudomonadota > Gammaproteobacteria > Burkholderiales > Burkholderiaceae_C > Rubrivivax. The sequence goes on along the minus strand of JBILSW010000097.1, from coordinate 7,277 downwards.
TGTCGATGCTGCGGGTTGCAGCAGGCTGGCGACAGCTCCCTCCAGGCGCTCAAAGGCCTCTTCCTTGGGCAAGACCGCTGCGCCCAGTGCTACCGCACCCTCCATCAATGCTTCGTTGATGTAGCCGGTGACGATCAGCAATGGCAGCGAAGGCCGCAGAGCGCGCGCCGCGCGGCACAGCTCCAGGCCCGACATCTCAGGCATCGCGTGATCGCTCACCAGTGCGCAGAAGGTAGCGCCGTCGCGGTCGAGTTCCCGCAGCGCGTCGTGGGCACTGGTCGTGCGCTGCACGCGATGACCGGCTCGCGCCAGCAGCGCCGCGTTGGCCAGCCCCACCACCTCGTCGTCGTCCACCAGCAACAGCGTGGCCGGCGCGGCGCGGGCCACGGGTGCTTGCGCTGGACCGACTTGCGCCTGCGCGGCCGGGGCGTCGCACAAGGGCAGCGTCAGCGTGAAGATGCTGCCGGCCGCCAACTCTGAACGCACATCGATGCGGCCGCCCATGAGCGTGACCATGCTGTGCACCTGGGCCAGACCCAGGCCCGTACCCTCGCCGACCGGGCGAGTGGTGAAGAACGGCTCGAAGATGCGCCCGTGCAGCGCGGCAGGTATGCCGCAGCCGCTGTCGGCCACCCGGAGCTCGGCGCTGCCCTCTGCCGAAGGCCGCAGCGACACCGTCACCGTGCCGGGCCCTCCCTGAAGGGCCAGCCAGGCGTTCTGCACCAGGTTCATCAGTGATCGCTGCAGCTCGGTCGCGTCGCCGCGCACCCACAGTGCGTCTGCACCGGAGGCCAGCTCCAGAACCTGCCGGGCTCCGGGTGGACAACTGGTGGCAAGCAGTGCCAGCGTTTCCTCGACCAGCGGCGCCAAGGCCAGGGGCGCCTCGGCTGCGACCGGTCCCCGCCCGAACGCCATCAATCGGCGCACGAGATCGCGCCCACGCAGGGCGGCTCGCTGAATGTGCTTGAGCGGCTCGTGCTCCTGGCTGCCGCCCGGCGTGGCCTCCAGCAGCAGAGCTGCATGGCCGAGCACTGCGCCGAGCACGTTGTTGAAGTCGTGCGCGATGCCGCCTGCCAGCGCGCCAAGGGTTTCCAGCCGCTGGCGCTCTCGCTCGCGGGCGTCGGCCAGCCGGCGCGCCGTGACGGACTGGTGCGAAACGATCACACGCCCGGGTCCCGGGCCCTCGATCAGGGCTGCCCCGGCGACGAACCAGCGCAATTCGGTTGGCGAATGGCAGGGGTACTCGACCTCGAAGTGCGCACGCCGGCCCGCCAGCACCTCGCGCAGGAGGAAACCGAAGGCGGGCGCCTCGTTGGACTGCGGGCCGCAGGCCGCGGCACACACCGCCAGATAGTTGCTGCCTTCACCCGTGGCAGTCTCGTTGCCACCGTTGAGAGCGCTGAACTGGCGCCAAGCGCGGTTGACCCACAGCACGGTGGCGTCGGCGTCCAGCACGCACACGTGCGCCGGAAGGGCGTCGAGCGCGCTGCGCAGCAGACCTGGCAGGCCAGCTTCGCGTCCGGTTCGATTTCGCCTCAGACCCCGCGGGTGGGACCGCCGTCGATTCCTGTCGGCCACTCGCATATTGGCACTCTTATGGGCAGTGATTCTAGCGTCAGCAAAGGTGGTTTGCACCGAGCCGGCACACGTCAGCGTGCGACGCGCACCAATTCGATGCGGCACTGCGAGACACGGGCTTGGCTCGGACGGTCAGGGCTCGTTCACGGCAAGCGGTTCGGGGACCCGGTCGCCCTGACCGGCGGCTTCGCAGGCGGCCGGGCCAACGCGCCAGATAATGCGCGGCCGTCTCAAACCCGCTGCCATGCCCGCCGCCAGCCCCGAGCGCATCACCCACGAGGTGCAGCGCCGCCGCACCTTCGCCATCATCAGCCACCCCGACGCGGGCAAGACCACGCTCACCGAGAAGCTGCTGCTGTTCAGCGGCGCCATCCAGATCGCCGGCAGCGTGAAGGCGCGGAAAGCGACACGACACGCGACATCGGACTGGATGGAGATCGAGAAGCAGCGCGGCATCTCGGTGGCCAGCTCGGTGATGCAGATGGAGTACCGCGGCTGCGTCATCAACCTGCTCGACACGCCGGGCCACCAGGACTTCTCCGAGGACACCTACCGCGTGCTCACCGCGGTTGACGCGGCGCTGATGGTGATCGACGCCGCCAACGGCGTGGAGCCGCAGACGCGGCGCCTCTTGCAGGTGTGCCGGGCGCGGAACACGCCCATCCTCACCTTCGTCAACAAGATGGACCGCGAGGTGAAGGAACCGCTGGCGCTGATGGACGAGATCGAGCGCGAGCTGGGCATGACGGTGGTGCCCTTCACCTGGCCCGTGGGCATGGCCAAGTTCTTCGGCGGCGTGCTCGACCTGCGACGCGACCAGATGCGCGTGTTCGCGCCCGGCGAGGACCGCGTGGCGGGCTCGGAAGAGGTGATCGACGGCATCGGCAACCCGCAGCTGGCCGCGCGCTTCGGCGGTCCCTACGAGCAGGCGGCCGGCGAGATCGAGCTGGTGCGCGAGGCCGCGCCGGCCTTCGACGGGGCCGAGTTCCTGGCCGGGCGGCAGACGCCGATGTTTTTCGGCTCGGCGGTCAACAACTTCGGCGTCCAGGAGGTGCTGGACGCGCTGGTGGAGCTGGCGCCGCAGCCGGGCGCCAAGCCCGCCATCCAGCGCACGGTGCAGCCCACCGAGCCCAGGTTCACCGGCGTGGTGTTCAAGATCCAGGCCAACATGGACCCGGCGCACCGCGACCGCATCGCCTTCGTGCGCATCGCCAGCGGCCACTTCGAGCGCGGCATGCGGCTGAAGGTGTCGCGCAGCGGCAAGGAGCTGCGGCCGAACTCGGTGGTCACCTTCATGAGCCAGAAGCGCGAGCTGCTGGACGAGGCCTTCGCCGGCGACATCATCGGCATTCCCAACCACGGCGTGCTGCAGCTCGGCGACACGCTCACCGAGGGCGAGGTGCTGCAGTTCACCGGGCTGCCGTTCTTCGCGCCCGAGATGTTCCGCTCGGTGGAGGTGGCCGACCCGCTGAAGACCAAGCAGCTGCGCGCCGGCCTCACGCAGCTGGGCGAGGAGGGCGCGATCCAGGTCTTCCGCCCGGTGGCCGGCAGCGTGCTGCTGCTCGGCGCGGTGGGGCAGCTGCAGTTCGAGGTGGTGGCGCACCGCCTTGAGCACGAGTACGGCTGCAAGGCGCGCGTGATGCCGGCGCGCCACAACGTGGCGCGCTGGGTGACGTGCGACGAGCCGAAGGAACTGCAGCGCTTCATCGACGGCAACGCCCATCGCGTGGCGCTGGACGCCGTGGACGCGCCCTGCGTGCTGCTGGAATACGCCGGCGAGCTGCGCGCCATGCAGGAGAACTGGCCGAAGATCCGCTTCCACGCCTTGCGCGAGCACGCGGGGCTGGTGTTCCAGAAGCAGCTGCAGGGCTGACGCCCGGGCGAAGAGCCATCCTTGCTGGCGGGCCTTGGTACGGAGAACGACGGCCCGTGTCCGCTGCGGGTCGTCTTCGGGGTTGCGCCAGTCAGCCGCCGCGCGCGCGCCGGCGCAGCAGCAGGCCAGCCGTGCCCAGCACCATCAGCAGCGTCGTCGCCGGCTCCGGCACCGGGGTTATGGTCACGCGCCAGGCGAGGAACGTGGTGTCGTTGTCGAACGCACCGACATAGGCCTCACCCGCGTGGAAGCCGTTGATGGTGAGGAAATCGTTGTCGTTGGCCACGAACAGGAAGTAGTCGTTCGGCGCTGCCGGGTCCAGCGCCGGCAGCAGCGCCAGGCCTTCCCACTTCTCGCTGAGGTTGTCCAGGCCCGTGACGACGCCGTTCACGAGACCGAAACGGGCCAGCTCGGCGTTGTCGTTGATGTTCAGCCACGGGTTGTAGGCCGCCGCCGTGATGGCCGGGTTGAGCACGCCGCCCGGGGCGATCTGGCTCTCGTAGGCCTGGCCGAGGATGTTGGTGGCGGCAGCGATGTCGATCACGTCCACGCGGCGCAACAGGGAGGTCTGCGTGCCCACGCCCAGGCCGTTGCTGTCGCGCGGCAGGATCAGCAGCTGCGTGTCCGAGATGGCGTGGATCTCGCTCTGAGCGGCCACCAGCGTGCTGCTGCCCTGCACGAACCTGGGCAGCTTGACGACGTACTCTCCGGTGAGCCGGATGTTGTCGAGGTTGCTCACGTCGTACGTGAACAGGCGCGTGTGGTCGCGGAAGGCCGCCCCGGTGGCGGCGCCATCCTGGCGCGCCGCGCTCTGCAGGGTCACGAACAGCGTGCGGCCATCGGGGCTCAGGCTCAGGCCCTCGAAGCCCTGGTTGTTGGAGCGGCCGAAGCTCGGGTTGGCCGGCGAGGGCGCCGGCTGGCCCGCGGCGGCGTTGTTGGAGCTGTAGTCGGTGACCCCGTTGCGGATGGGTCGCACCGACGCCGCCACCGGCAGCGCGCCGACGAACTGACCGGCGGCGTTGAATCGGTAGATCGATGGGCCGTACTCGTCGCTGATGAGTCGCGAGCCGTCAGCCAGCACGACCACGCCCTCGGCATCGAGCGACAGCTTGCCGTTGAAGGCCTGCGGCAGCTCGGGCAGGGTGGCGGTGGCGGGCCGCGCGCCACCGGCGACCACGCCGCCTGGCGCGGGGTCAAGGCCGCTGAAGAGCCGCGTGCCGCCGCCGGGCAGCGTCTCGAAGAGGCGCGTCGTACCGGTGAGCGTGAGTCCGATCTGGTTCTGTGCCAGGCCGCTGGCCCCCAGCGCGGCGGGCGTGAAGCTCACCGCGATCTCGTTCAGCCGTGGCGCATAGTCGATGGTGCCGGCGACGTTGTAGCCGCGGTCGGGCGTGGTCAGGAAGGTGCCTGTGTAGGTGCCGTTGGTGCGCGTCCAGTTCGCCGCATCCGCCCACAGACCCGACACCGAGCCGAAGGTCTCGCCGAAGCTGTCGCGCAGGGCCGAGTCCATGCGCCCCACGCCGACCAAGCCCTGAACCTGGTAGGTCGTGCCGCCCACGGAGATCTGCGCCCAGCTGGGCATGGCCACACCGGCCAGCGCCGCGATCATCGCCAGTCGGTAGCGCCAGGAATGCTTCATTGGGGACTCTCCAAAGTCGATGAGTGACCGTAAGGAGTCTGCGTGACCGCGGCGTGACAGATCCCCGCCGGCCGGACTCGGGTCCGGCAAGACATGCGTCCGAGTGCCCGCCCTCAAGGAGCAGTTGCGCCAGCATGCCCAGCGTGTCCCGCTCGCCCCACGTCACCATCAGGGGCACGCGGATGTCGGCCACGCGGTTCAGCGGCGAGAAGCGCTCGAGCATCGCCTTGTCGGCCACGGGTTCGCCCAGCGTCTCCGTCAGCTGGTACCGGCGAGCCTGCTCGCTGATGTCCGTCCTGAAGCGGCTGAACAGCCGCGTGGTGTCGGTGACGCCGTTGATGCTGGCGGCGCAGCGGTACAGCTCAGGGTGCCGCACCGGCCCCATCAGCGCCGCGTAGCCGCCATAGCTGCCGCCGACGATGCAGGCGCGACCAGGCTCGCCCAGTCCCTCGCGCACGGCCCAGGCCACGGCGTCGGCGATGTCATCCTGCATGGCCTGGCCCCAATGCTTGAACCCTGCGCGCAGGTGACGTGCACCGAAGCCAGTGGAGCCGCGGAATTCCACCTCGAGCACGCGGTGCCCCTGCGCGGCCACGAACTGCGCAAAGCCGTCCCAGGCGCGCGAGCCGCCGCGTACGTGCGGGCCGCCGTGCACCAGCAGCACCAGGGGCCGCGGCGACTTCGCCTCCACGCCCGGCGGGTGCGTCACCACCACCGGCAGCGACAGGCCGTCGCGTGCTGCCACGCGGTGGAAGCTGCGCACCCCCTGCGAGACCTCGGGCAGGCCGGGTCGGCTGGCTGCGATACGCACCAGCCGCTTGGCCACCGTGTCGAACACGAAGTACTCGCCCGGCTGGCGGTCGCTCTTCGAATGGACGACGAAGCGCTGCGCCGTCGAGCAGTCGCCGCACAGCAGCCGGTTCATGCGGCCCGGCGGCAGCGCGGCGTCGATGGCGCGCTGCAGCTGGGCCAGGCGGGCGTCCAGCCACACGGTCTGCGGCTGCGAGGTCTCGATGTGAACGCCGACGAGTGTCCGCTTGGATGTGTCGACCTCGAGCTGCGCGCCCATGTCGAAGCCCTCCACCGCCACCAGCGGCTCCGGATCGAGCTTGCGAGCCTTGGGGTCATGGACGAACAGGGCATCGGCATCGCGGCCGAGGCGACTGCTGACGACCCAGCTGCCGTCGGCCTCGATGTAGAGCGGCGCCATGCGGCTGCCGTCGAACAGCGGCAGGTCCTCGACGACCTCCCACTCGCGCGAACCGCCCGGGCGGTGATGCACCCGGGCGCGGCCGCCGCTTTCGGTGACGACGATGCGCAAGTTGCCATCGGGGTTGGTCACGTGCCAGACGGTGTCCTCGGGTTTGCCGTCGCTCACGCGGCGCAGCTGGCCGGTTGCGGTGTCCAGGCGGGCGACGGCGACGATCCCCCAGCGGCCCTGCTCGGCGTTCTCCACCTGGTAGAACAAGGCCTCGTCGCCGCGTCCGGCCACGGCACGGAAGAACGCCCAGCCGTAAGGCAGCACGCGGGACTGGATCCGGGTGCCGGTCTGCGCGCCGACCTGCAGGGTCCAGCTCACGAGCAGCTGCAGGCGCTGGCCGTCGATGTCGACCCCGAAGGTGCCTGCCTCGCCCTCGAAGATCATGAGCTCCGGCGGCCGTGCGTCGAACACCAGCCGGCGGTCGTTGACCCAGTGGATGTTGCTGATGTCCAGCTGCGGGTTGCCGGCCACCACCCGGACGTTGCTCGGCTCGGCCAGGTCGACCACCGTCAGCACCAGCCGGCCTTCGTTGCCGCGCCACAGGAAGGCCGCGTGCTTGTTCGAAGGCGAGACCTTGAGGCTGCTGATGCGCGGTCGCTCGACGTAGGGCATCGCCTGCGTAACGGCACCTGCTGCCGGGCGATCGCTGCCGGTCTGCGCCGGCACCGCCGTGACGGCGATGGCCGCCATCAGTACCATGGCTGACGCTCGGAAGCTTCGAAGTCTGACGACCTGCATGCGGCCGCCCTTACGCGCGAGTAGTGCCGCGAAGCATAACGAGCGGCCCGTGACTCGCCTCGGCACTGCGGCTCCGCGCAGGCCTGCAAGCCACGCCGGGATAATCCGCGCCGTGTCGTCACCCCCGCAGCGCGCGGGCCGCCTGGCCCTCTACCTCGATCTCGTCCGCTGGGACCGCCCCGCCGGCTGGC
>JBILSW010000187.1:0-5933 GCA_044371895.1 Rubrivivax sp. | reverse complement strand
TCAGCTCGTCGGCCAGGGCCTTGAGCGCCTTCGGCGGCGCGGCCTCGTCGACGAAGTGGAAGCCGGTCTGCCCGGTCTCGGCCACGATGGCGTCGATGCGGTCGGCCAGCACTTCGGCGCTGGCCGTCTCGTAGCGTCCGATGTAGTCCAGGCCCACGTCGCAGAAGCTGCACTTCTTCCAGTAGCAGCCGTGGGCCACGGTGAGCTTGTTCCAGCGGCCGTCGCTCCAAAGCCGGTGCATGGGGTTGAGCAGGTCCAGCAGCGAGAGGTAGCGGTCCAGCGGCAGGCCGTCCCAGGTGGGCGTGCCGACGTCCTCGAAGGGCACGTCGGGCTCGAAGCCGGCCTGGTAGCGCACCGCCCCGTCCACGCGCGTGAAGGTGCGCACCAGGCGCCCGGCGCCGCGGCGGCCGGCCCAGTGCTCCAGCAGCGCCAGCAGCGGCCGCTCGCCGGCATCGAGCGTGACGGCGTCGACGAAGTCGAACAGGCGCGGCTCGGCCAGCTCGCGCAGCTCGGTGTTGACGTAGCCGCCGCCCAGCGCGATCCGCAGGTTCGGCAGACCCGGCCGGGCCGCCCTCGCCGCCTGCGCGATGCGCAGCGCGCCGTAAACCGCGCCGGGGAAGGGCACGCTCAGCAGCAGCACGTCGGGGGCGTGCTCGGCCAGCGCCTCGAGGGTGAGCGCCTCAAGCCAGGCGTCCAGCAGCGTGGGCGGCGCGGCCAGCGAGTCGGCCAGCGGGTCGAAGCTGGGCTGGCTGGCGGCCAGCTTCTCGCCGTAGCGCACGAACTCGAAGCGCGGGTCGATCCCGTCCTTCACGACGTCGGCGATGTCGTTGAGGTGCAGCGTGGCCAGGTGGCGCGCGCGGTCGGTGGTGCCCAGGCTGCCGAAGGCCCAGGCCAGCGGGTCGGCGTCGCCCGCGCCGACGCCGGCCGCGTAGGCGTCGATGGCGCGGAAGCGCTCGCCCGCGGGCAGGAAGCCGCCCATGGCGATGCGGTGGGCCAGCGTGGGATCGCGCCCCTGCAGGAAGGCCACCACGCGCTCGATGCTGGCGGCGTAGGCCCCGGCCCGTCGCAGGAAGGCGGCGACGCGCGGCGTCCGGCGAGTTTCGGGCAGGGTCCGCAAGGTCTCGGCCAGCGCCTGCAGGCCCGGCCGCGACAGCAGCTTGAGCACCAGCGCCAGCGCAAGGTCGCACTGGCGCGCGTCGACCCCGCGCGAGCGCAGGAAGCCGGTCAGGTAGGCGGTGGATGGGTAGGGCGTGTTCAGCTGCGTCATCGGCGGGATGACGGCCAGCACGCGCAGGCCAGGGGCGGCCGCTGGGGCGTCGGGCATGGGCGGATTGTCGGCGCGGCGCGGTGCGACACTGCCGGCCGATGACTTCTGCCGTGGACCGTCTGCCCGATTCGCGCTCGCCCAGGGGCGTGGTGCTGGCCTTGGGCACGGCGCAGGCGGTGGGCTGGGCCTCGTCGTTCTACCTGCCCACGCTGCTGGCGGAACCGATGGCCCACGACCTGGGCACGACGCCGCCGACCGTGTTCGCGGCGCTGTCGGCGGCGCTGCTGATCGGGGCGCTGGTCAGCCCCTGGGCCGGACGACGAATCGACGCCGGCGACGGGCGCGCGATGCTGCTGCGCGCCTGGGTGCTGTTCGTGGCGGGGCTGGCGACACTGGCCGCCGCGCAGGGGCTGGGCACGCTGCTGCTGGCCTGGGCGCTGCTGGGCCTGGCCATGGGCTGCGGGCTGTACGACGCCGCCTTTGCCACGCTGGTGCGGCTCTACGGGACATCGGCGCGGCGCGCCATCAGCGGCATCACGCTGATCGCCGGCTTCGCCAGCACCGTGGGCTGGCCGCTCACAGCCTGGATGGAGGCGCACGCGGGCTGGCGCGGTGCTGTCCTCGGCTGGATCGCGCTGCAGGTGCTGGTGGCGCTGCCCTTGCTGCTGAGCCTGCCGGACGCGCCCCCTGCCACGTCGGCGGCGGCGCCTCCGGCGGCCGGGGCCGCCGCCGCGGAACCGGCCGCGGCCCCGGCGCGCCGGGGCCAGCTCATGCTGGTGGCGCTGCTGTTCGTCTGCCTGGGCTTCGTCAGCACCAGCGTGGCCACGCACCTGCCGGCGCTGCTGATGGCCCTGGGCGTGCCGCTGGCCGGCGCGGTGGCGCTGGCGGCGCTGGCCGGGCCGGCGCAGGTGACGGCACGGCTGGCCGAGCTGGGCCTGCTGAGCCGCTTCTCGCCGCTGCTGGCGGCGCGGCTGGCCGCCGCGGGCCACCCCGCGGCCGTGGTGGTGGCGCTGCTGCTGGGGCCGGCCGGCGCCCTGCCCTTCGTGCTGCTGCACGGGCTGGGCAACGGGCTGCTCACCATCGTGCGCGGCACGCTGCCGCTGGCCCTGTTCGGCAGCTTCGGCTACGGCGCGCGCCAGGGCGTGATCGCGCTGCCCGGTCGCCTGGTGGGGGCGGCCAGCCCCTTCCTGCTGGGCTGGGTGCTGGAGCACCACGGCCGCGCCGCGCTGGGGCTGACGGCCGCGCTGGGCGTGGTGGCGTTGCTCATTCTGGCCCTGCTCCGCGTCGACAATCAGGCCCGACGATGAGCGAACTCTCCATCGACGACGTCGCCGCCCGCGTGGTGGCCTGGCACAACCGCAACCCGCTGGCGCGGCGGCTGCGGCGGGCCGACGTCGGCTCGGTGGGCCACGTGGCCCTGCCGTTCTTCGACCCGGACGCGCCACCCCCATCGGGTTGGGAAGCGCCGGCCGGCTCGCTGCTGGCTCGCGCCACGGCACGCGCCACTGCCGGCCTGCCGAGGCCCCGCGGGCGCGGCACCGCCGGCGCGCTGCGGGCGGCCTTCCGCGAGGACTTCATACCGCCGCTGCGCCCCGACGAGGTGGCGGCCCTGGCGGCGAGCCACGGCGTCGAGCGCGATGACGAGCCCGTCGACGCGCCGGTGCGTGTCGTCATGCCGCCGCCCGGCACCGAGGCCCTGGCCTGGCGCTGGCTGCTGACGGCCGAGTTGCGCACCGACACGGTCCGCACCCGCGTGCTGCTGGGCCCTGGCCGCGGCTCGCCCGTGCTGGGCCGCCGGCTGCTGAGCCTGCCGCGCGTGGTGGCGCTGGCGGCGCTGGGCGGCGCCGCACTGACCCTGGCCGTGACGCTGGGTGGTTTCGAGGGCGGCGAACCGGCGCCGGTGGCGGTGCTGCCGCGGGCCACGCCGGCCCAGGCGCCCGCCGCCGGTCCCGCATCGGCACCGGCCGCAAGCCGTGCGGCGGCCTCGGCAGCCTCGGCCACCTCGCCGGTCACGGCGCCAGCCGAGCAACCCATGGCGATCGAGCTGCCGGCGTCCGCAGCGCCGGCACCGACGCCGAAACCGCCGCCGAAGCCCGCGCCGACACCCGCCCAGGCCACGGCCCCGCCTACCCCGGCAGCGGCCGCCAGCCGACCGCTGGACGTCGAACCCCGCCTCGGCCGCATCGAGCTGCCGACCATCCCCGGCATCGCCGATCCGCGCCGACGCCGGGCGGCCGAGCAGGCTGCGGCGGCGGCTTCGGCCGCGTCGACGCCGACCGCATCGCCGGTCGCTGCGCCAGTGGCCATTGCGCCAGCTTTCGCGCTGGCGACGCGGCTTCTGCGCACGCGCACCGAGAGCGAGCAGATCGCCGAGGCCCTGACCGCGCTGCTGGTGGTGCCGGGCAGCCCCGTGCAGAAGGTCGAGGTGATCAAGATCGGCGACGACTTCCGCGTCGTCGCCTGGCCCTACCCGAGCCGCACCGAGGCCGAGCGCGCGCGGGCCGCGCTGCTGGCCCGCGGCCACCGACTGCAGCTGATCGACTTCTGAACCCCGGTCCGGCCCCCGAGCCACCCGCAGCCCCGGCCGGGTGTTCCAATCCCACGGCCCATCCCACCGGGAGACCCCGCATGCACTCCGGCAAGATCCTCGTCGCACAGGGCGGCGGCCCCACCGCCGTCATCAACCAGAGCCTCGTGGGCGTGGTGCTCGAGGCCCGCCGCCACACCGGCATCGCGCGCGTGTACGGCGCGCGCCACGGCGTGCGCGGCATCGTCGACGAGGACTTCGTCGACCTGACGCAGGAGACCAGCCACAACCTCGAGCTCGTGGCCGCCACGCCCGCCGCGGCGCTGGGCAGCACGCGCGACAAGCCGGACCTCGCCTATTGCCGCGAGATGTTCAAGGTGCTGCAGGCGCACCGCATCGAGAGTTTCTTCAATATCGGCGGCAACGACAGCTCCGACACCGTGCGCATCGTCGCCGAGGAGGCACGCGCCGCCGGCTACCCGCTGCGCTGCATCCACATCCCCAAGACCATCGACAACGACCTGGTGCTCAACGACCACACGCCGGGCTTCCCCAGCGCGGCGCGCTTCGTGGCCCAGGCCTTTGCCGGCGCCAACCTCGACAACGCCGCACTGCCCGGCGTCTACGTCGGCGTGGTGATGGGCCGCCACGCCGGCTTCCTGACTGCCGCCAGCGCCCTGGGCAAGAAGTTCGCCGACGACGGCCCGCACCTGATCTATCTGCCCGAGCGGGTGTTCGAGGTCGAGCGCTTCCTCGCCGACGTGAAGGCCACCTACGAGCGCCTGGGCCGCTGCGTCGTGGCGGTCAGCGAGGGCATCCACGACGCCGCGGGCGCGCCGATACTGGCGCGGCTGGCCAAGGACCTGGAGCGCGACGCCCACGGCAACGTGCAGCTGTCGGGCAGCGGCGCGCTGGCCGACCTGCTGTGCGAGGAGATCAAGCAGAAGCTCAGGATCAAGCGCGTGCGCGGCGATACCTTCGGCTACCTGCAGCGCAGCTTCGTGGGCTGCGTGTCGGACGTCGACGCGCGCGAGGCGCGCGAAGTGGGCGAGAAGGCCGTGCAGTACGCGATGTGGGGTTTCGAGGGGCAGCAGCGCGACGGCTCGGTGGCCATCCAGCGCACCGGCTTCTACAGCGCCGACTACACGCTGCTGCCGCTGGAGGCGGTGGCCGGCAAGACGCGCACGATGGAAGACGCCTTCATCGCCGAAAGCGGCACCGACGTGACCGATGCCTTCCGCCTGTACCTGCGGCCGCTGCTGGGTTCGGGCATGCCCGATGCGTTCCGGCTTCGGCCGAACGCGGTACCGAAGGTGCTGCGGGCCTGAACCATACGCAGGAGGCTCGCCCATGACCACCACGCCCGCCGATTCCCCGCCGCTGGCGCTGCCCGGCCTGCACGTCCACGTGGCTGGCGACGGCCCGCCGGTGCTGCTGGTGCACAGCATCAACGCTGCCGCGGGCGCGCACGAGATGCGGCCGCTGGCGGAGCACCTCCGCGAAACGCACACGGTCTATTCGCCCGACCTGCCCGGCTTCGGCGCCAGCGCGCGGGCCGACGTGGCGTACACGCCGCGCCTGTACACGGACGCGCTGCATGCCGTGGTGCAGGCCATCCAGGCCCGCCACGGCACGGCGGCGCTGCCCGCGGTGGCGTTGTCGCTGGGCTGCGAGTTCCTGGCCCGTGCAGCGGCCGAGCGGCCTGCCGCGTTTTCGCGCCTGGCGCTCGTCAGCCCCACCGGGCTGATGGGCACCAAGGCCCGCCGCGGACCGCCCGGGGCCACGCGCGCCGTGCCCGGGCTGCACGCGCTGGTGGCGGCGCCCTGGTGGGGCGAGCGGCTGTTCCGGCAGCTCACGCGGCCTGCCGTCGTGCGCTATTTCCTGCGCCGCACCTGGGGCTCCAACGCCATCGACGAGACGATGTGGGCCGAGGCCGTGGCCGCCGCGCGCGCGCCCGGCGCGCACCACGCGCCGCTGCACTTCCTGTCGGCCGGCCTGTTCAGCGCCGACGTGCTGGCGCTGTACGAGGCGCTGGCGATGCCGGTGTGGGTTAGCCACGGCACGCGCGGCGACTTCACCGACTACCGCGGCCGCCTGCACCTGCAGCACCGCGCCAACTGGCACTGGACGGTGTACGAA
>JBILSW010000094.1:0-8448 GCA_044371895.1 Rubrivivax sp. | reverse complement strand
TCCTCGTCGCGCACACCAACCACCGCAACGACGACTGGGGCGGCAGCTACGCCAACCGCATGCGGCTGGCACTGGAGATCGTGCAGCGCGTGCGCGAGGCCGTCGGCCCGGACTTCATCCTCATCTACCGCCTGTCGATGATCGACCTGATCCCTGACGGCAGCAGCTGGGTCGAGGCGGTGCAACTGGGCGAGGCGGTGGCTCGAGCAGGCGCCACCCTCATCAACACCGGCATCGGCTGGCACGAGGCGCGCGTGCCCACCATCGCCACCAGCGTGCCGCGCGGGGCCTTCGCCTGGGTGACGCGGCAGATGCGCGAGGCGCTGCGCTCGCGCGGCGTGACGGCGCCGCTGGTGACGAGCAACCGCATCAACACCCCCGAGTTGGCCGAGCAGCTTCTGGCCGACGGCAGCGCCGACATGGTGAGCCTGGCGCGGCCGCTGCTGGCCGACGCCGACTTCGTGGCCAAGGCGCGCGAGGGCCGCGCGCAAGACATCAACACCTGCATCGCCTGCAACCAGGCCTGCCTGGACCACGCCTTCCAGAACAAGATCGCGAGCTGCCTCGTCAACCCCCGCGCCGCGCGCGAGACCGAGCTGGTACTGCGCCCGGTCGTGCGACGCAAGCGGTTTGCCGTGGTGGGCGCAGGCCCGGCGGGGCTGGCCGCGGCCACGGCATTGGCCGAGCGCGGGCACGAGGTCGACCTGTTCGAAGCCGCCGCACGCATCGGCGGCCAGTTCAACATGGCCTGCCGCATCCCGGGCAAGGAGGAGTTCAGCGAGACGCTCCGCTACTTCGGCCGCCGGCTCGAGGCCACCGGCGTGCGGCTGCACCTGGACACCCGCGCCACTCCCGAGGTGCTGGCCGCGTCGCGGCCCGACGGCGTGATCCTCGCCACCGGCGTGACGCCGCGCAACCCGCGCATCCCCACCGACGAGGGTGCGCCGGTGCTGAGCTATGTCGACGTGCTGCTGCATGGCGCGCCGGTGGGCGAGCGTGTGGCTATCGTGGGCGCAGGCGGCATCGGCTTCGACGTGGCCGAGTTCCTGGTCACGGCGCCGGGCCACTCGCCGACGCTGGACCTGCCGGTCTGGCTGGCCGAGTGGGGCGTGGCCAACCCGGCCGAGGTGCGCGGTGGTGTCGTGCCACCGCGGCCCGCGCCCCCGGCACGGCAGGTGACGCTGCTGCAGCGCAAGGCCGGCAAGCTGGGCAAGGGGCTGGGCAAAACCACCGGCTGGATCCATCGTGCGGCGCTGCTGATGAAGCGCGTGGAGATGATCGGCGGCGTCAACTACGAACGGATCACGCGCGACGGCCTGTTCGTCACCTACGGCGAAGGCCGCAAGGACGGCCAGCTCATCGAGTGCGACACCGTGGTGCTGTGCGCCGGCCAGGAACCGCTGCGCGAACTGCAGGCGCCGCTGGCGGCGGCGGGCCTGGCGGTGCACCTGATCGGCGGCGCCGACGAGGCCACCGAGCTCGACGCCAAGCGCGCCATCGACCAGGGCACGCGGCTGGCGGCCGCGCTGTGAGCGGGGCGGGCGGCACGCCCGCGCGCGCAGCAAGAAGCCCGGCACCTTGCGGTACCGGGCTCGTGCTGATCAATGGTCGGGGTGGCGGGATTCGAACTCGCGACCCCTTGCACCCCATGCAAGTGCGCTACCAGGCTGCGCTACACCCCGACGAAGCTTGTAAGTATAGCCCGTTATCGGGACCCGTCCCTCAGGGGCTAAGCAGTTCGCGGATCGACAACAGCTCGCTGCGCAAGGCTCTCGCATCGGCTTCGGTCAAGCCCTGCGCGGGCACCGCCGTCGGCGGCGTCGCCGACAGGGGCAGGCTGCTGCGGTCGGCCGCCGGATGCATCAGCAGCATCGCAGCCACCCCCTCGATGATCGAGTCGCCCGGCGGCACCGTCTCGTCGTCGAGGCCGTCGGGGTCGGGCAGCGCCGTATCGGCAGGCGGCGCCAGCGCCACGTCGGCGAGCCGGTTGCGCGCGCCGCTGATCGTGAAGCCCTGGTCGTACAGCAACTCGCGGATGCGGCGGATCAGCAGTACCTCGTGGTGCTGGTAGTAGCGGCGATTGCCGCGGCGCTTCATGGGCTTGAGTTGCGTGAACTCCTGTTCCCAGTAGCGCAGCACATAAGGTTTCACCCCGCACAGATCGCTCACCTCACCGATCGTGAAGTAGCGCTTGGCCGGAATGGCGGGGAGCGGTTTCTCCATTGAAATCAATGGGATTGATGGGGAAAACTAGACTCTACTCGAAGTCCTCTTCGACGGGAGTGTCGCCTTGCACGATCGACTTCAGCTTGTGGCTGGCGTGGAAAGTGACGACGTTGCGCGCCTTGATCGGGATGCTCTCGCCCGTGCGCGGATTGCGCCCCGGGCGCGGCGCCTTGCGGCGGATGTTGAAGTTTCCGAAGCCAGAGAGCTTGACGTCGCGGCCGTCGACCAGCGTGCCGTGCACGATGTCGAAGAAGGCCTCGACCATGTCCTTGCTCTCGCGCTTGTTCAGGCCCAGTCGGTCGAACAGCAACTCGGCCAGCTCGGCCTTGGTGAGCGTAGGCGTCTCGATGGACGGCAGGATGACGCGTCCATCCGCGGCGTCGTCTGCGGCCGGTCGGGGTTCATTGCTCATGGGCTTGTTCCTCAGGCTCGAAGACGGGCACCGAAGGCGGCCGCCGCGCGGGCAACCGCGGCCTGCACCGCGGCGTCGATGCGATCGTCGGTCAGGGTGTGATCGAAGTCCAGCAGTTCCAGACGGATCGCCAGGCTGCGCTCGTCCGTGGCCAGGCCGGCAGTCGGCGCGTCGCGGGCGCCGGGCTTCCAGACATCAAACAGCGTCGCGCCGCGGATCAGGCCGCCCGGATCGGCCCGCAGCGCAGCCACCAGCGCGTCGTGCAAGACGCCGTCACGCACCACCAGAGCCACATCGCGCGACACGGGCTGCTGGCGCGAGATGGCAGCGAACACCGGCACCTCGCGGGCGAGCACTGCGTCGAGCTCTAGTTCGAACAGCATTGGCGAGTGCGGCAGCTCGTAGGCCTGGCGCCAGCGCGGATGCAACTCGCCCACGTGGCCGACGACGCGGTCGCCCAGGCGTGCGGCGGCGCAGCGCCCCGGGTGCAGCGCCGGGTGCGCGGCGGGTTCGAAGCGCACCGTCGCGGGAGCCAGCAGCGCCTCGAGATCGCCCTTGGCGTCGAAGAAGTCGACGCCCCGCTCGGGCGCCCCCCACTGCGCCGGCGCCACCGGACCGTAGGCCAGCGCGGCCACGCGCACCGGCTGATCGACGCCCGCCACGCTCAGCGGGCCATCGGGGGCACCCGCGGCCTTGCGGTACACCCGGCCGATCTCGAACAGCTGGGCACGCGTGATCTTGCGCGCCAGGTTCTGGCGCAACATCTGCACCAGGCTGCCGACGAGGCTGGAGCGCATCACCGCCAGCGGTGCCGCAATGGGGTTGAGCACCCGGATCGGATCGGCGTTGCCGGCGAGCTCTCGCTCCCAACGTTCCTCGACGAACGAGAAGCCGATGGTTTCCTGGTAGCCGAGCGCGGCCAGCGCGTGGCGCACGTCGTGCGCCGAGCGGCGGCCCTCGCGGCGCGCGCGCGCCTGCGCCGGCGCCACGGTGGGCGTGGCCGGCAGCTTGTCGTAGCCGACGACGCGGGCGACCTCCTCGATCAGGTCTTCCTCGATGGCGAGGTCGAAGCGCCAGCTCGGCGGCGTCACCGTGATCGTGCCCTCGCCCTCGGCGAAGGCCAGGCCCAGGCGGCGGAAGACGTCGGCGCACTGCGCCTGCGTCAACGGCATGCCGATGACCTTGGCCGCGCGCGCCACGCGCAGCACCACGGGCGGGCGCACGGGCAGCGCCAGGGTCTGGTCGTCGATAGGTCCGACCACGGTGTCGGGCGTGCCGCAGATGTCGAGCACCAGCTGCGTGATGCGCTCGACGTGCTCCACCGTGAGCGCCGGGTCCACGCCGCGCTCGAAGCGGTGCCCGGCGTCGGTGCTGAAACCGTAGCGCCGCGAGCGGCCCTGCACGGCCTCGGGCCACCAGAAGGCGGCCTCGACGTAGATGTTCACCGTGCCGTCGCCCACCCCCGTTGCGTCGCCGCCCATGATGCCGGCGAGCGATTCCACCGCGTGGTCGTCGGCGATCACGCCGACCTGATCGTCCAGCTCGACGGTGTTGCCGTTGAGCAGCTTGAGCCGCTCGCCCGCCCGGCCCCAGCGCACGACCAGGCCGCCGTGAATCTTGTCGAGGTCGAAGATGTGCGAGGGCCGGCCGACCTCGAACATCACGTAGTTGGAGATGTCCACCAGCGCACTGACGCTGCGCTGGCCGCAGCGCGCCAGGCGATCCACCATCCACACGGGCGTCTTGGCCTGCGGGTTCACGCCCAGCACCACGCGGCCCGAGAAGCGGCCGCACAGGTCGGCCGCCTCCACGCGCACCGGCAGGCGGCGCTCGGTGCGCGGCGCCACCGGCGGGATGGCCGGCGTCTTCAGCGGCGCGCCGGTGAGCGCGGCCACTTCGCGCGCCACGCCGTACACGCTCAGGCCGTGCGCCAGGTTGGGCGTGAGCTTCAGCGTGAAGATCGTGTCGTCGAGCCCGAGGTGCTCGCGCAGGTCGGTGCCCACCGGCGCGTCGGCGGCCAGTTCGAGCAGGCCGCCGTGGTCGTCGGACAGCTTCAGTTCGCGCGCCGAGCACAGCATGCCGACGCTTTCCACGCCGCGCAGCTTGCCGACGCCTATCCTGAAGGGCTTGCCGCTGCCTCCATCGTTCGAGGCCGACGGCAGCTCGGCACCCACCACCGCCAGCGGCACCTTGATGCCGGCGCGCGCGTTGGGGGCGCCGCAGACGATCTGCAGCGGGCCGTCCTTCGAGAACGCACCGGCGGCCACGGTGCACACGCGCAGCCGGTCGGCCTGCGGGTGCTGCTCGGCGGTCAGGATCTCGGCGACGACGACGCCGGTGAAGGGCGGCGCCACGGGGCGCAGCTCCTCGACCTCCATGCCGGACATCGTGAGCAGGTCGGCCAGGGCCTGCGTGGCCAGGGGCGGGTCGCAGAACTCGCGCAGCCAGGACTCGGGGAATTGCATCTTGGATCTCGGGGCGGGTCAGCGGAACTGCGCCAGGAAGCGAAGGTCGCCGTCGAACATCAGGCGCAGGTCGTCGATGCCGTAGCGCAACATGGCGAAGCGGTCGGCGCCGATGCCGAACGCGAAGCCGATGTGCTGCTCGGGGTCGAGGTCGAAGTTGCGCACGACGGTGGGGTGCACCTGGCCGGAGCCGGCCACCTCAAGCCACTTGCCGGCCAGCGGGCCGCTGCCGAAGCGGATGTCGATCTCGGCGCTGGGCTCGGTGAACGGGAAGAAGCTGGGCCGGAAGCGCACGTCGAAGTCCTCGGTCTCGAAGAATTCGCGCACCAGCGTGGCGAAGGTGACCTTGAGGTCCTTGAAGCTGACGTTCTCGCCCAGCCACAGGCCCTCGATCTGGTGGAACATCGGCGAGTGCGTGGCGTCGCTGTCGACGCGGTAGACGCGCCCGGGGGCGATCACGCGCACCTCGGGCATGGGCTGACCCGACTCGGCCTTGCCCGCGTGGCGCGCGGCGTGGGCCCGGGCATACCTGACCTGCATCGGGCTCGTGTGCGGGCGCAGGTTCAGCCATCGACCCTCGGCGTCCTTCAGTTCGACGTAGAAGGTGTCCTGCATCGAGCGCGCCGGGTGGTTCTCGGGGTTGTTCAGCGCCGTGAAGCTCATCCAGTCGGTCTCGATCTCGGGGCCCTCGGCGACCTCGAAGCCCATGCTCGAGAAGATGGCCTCGATGCGCTCGATGGTGCGGCTCACCGGGTGCAGGCCGCCGGTACCGCGCGTGCGGCCAGGCAGCGTCACGTCAAGCGCCTCGGCGCGCAGCTGCGCCTCGAGTTCGGCCTGCGCCAGACGCTCGCGCGCGGCGGTCAGCAGGACTTCCACCTGCTGCTTGGCCTGGTTGATCTCGGCGCCGCGGGCCTTCTTGGCCTCGGGGGCGAGCGCGGCGAGGCCCTTGAGCAGCTCGGTGAGGCTGCCGCTCTTGCCAAGGAAGCGCGCTTTGGCGTTTTCGAGCTCGGCCGCGGTGGGTGCGGTGTCGAACGCGGCGCGGGCCTGCTGGACGAGCGAGTCGAGGTCGTTCATGAGCGGGACGAAACGGGCGAGAAAAAAGGCCGCCCCCGAAGGTGACGGCCTTGGATGCGAGAGCTCGGGAGCAGCGACCGCCGAAGCGGCCTGCCGTCCCGGAGCATCAAGCGAGCTGGGCCTTCACCTTCTCGACGATGCTCTTGAAGCCCGCCGGGTCGTGGATGGCCATGTCGGACAGGACCTTGCGGTCGATGTCGATCTGCGCCTTCTTCAGGCCGGCCATGAACTTGCTGTACGTGACGCCCAGCTCGCGGCTCGCGGCGTTGATGCGCGCGATCCAGAGCTGGCGGAACACCCGCTTGCGGGTGCGGCGGTCACGATAGGCGTACTGGCCGGCCTTCATCACCGCCTGCTTGGCGATGCGGAAGACGTTCTTGCGGCGGCCGCGAAAACCCTTGGCCAGGGCCAGGATCTTCTTGTGGCGGGCGTGGGCGATGACACCACGTTTGACGCGAGGCATGCGTGTGCTCCTTCGTTGTCAGTGGTGGGCGCTCAGAGGCCGGCGAACGGCAGCATCTGCGCCATGTGGCCCATGTTCGTCTCATGGACGTTCACGGCGCCGCGCAGCTGGCGCTTTCGGGTCGTGCTCTTCTTCGTGAGGATGTGGCGCTTGAACGCCTGACCCCGCTTGACGGTGCCGCCCGGGCGCACGCGGAATCGCTTCTTCGCGCCGCTCTTGGTCTTCATCTTGGGCATTGCTGCTCCTTCTTCGTTTGCTGCTGCAGGCGGCCCCGGATGACCCGGTGCACTTGTCGGCCTGCAGCCGCTTCTTCGTCAACCGCCGGGTCGACCGGACCCGGCGGCTGAACTCCTCCGGCCGCCGCCCTACTTTCGCTTGGGCGCCAGCACCATGATCATCTGCCGGCCCTCGAGCTTGGGCATGTGCTCGACCATGGCCACGTCGGAGAGTTCGTCGCGGATGCGCTCCAGCATGCGCATGCCGATCTCCTGGTGGGTGATCTCGCGGCCCCGGAAGCGCAGCGTCACCTTGCCCTTGTCGCCGTCCTCGGCGATGAAGCGGCGCAGGTTGCGCATCTTGATCGCGTAGTCGCCGTCGTCGGTGCCGGGGCGGAACTTGACTTCCTTGATCTCGATGACCTTCTGCTTGGCCTTGGCCTCGGCGGCCTTCTTTTGTTCCTGGTACTTGAACTTGCCGTAGTCCATCAACCGGCACACGGGCGGGTCGGCGGTGGCGGCGATCTCGACGAGGTCGACGTCCAGTTCCCCGGCCATGCGCAGCGCTTCCATCAGCGGAACGATGCCCAGCGGCTCGTTCTCGACTCCGTTCAGGCGCACCTGAGGCGCCATGATCTCCCGATTCAGACGGTGCTTGCGCTCCGCGTTGGGCACGCGGCGGTCCATGAAAGTAGCGATGGTTCCAACTCCTGTGGCAGCCCTAAGGCGGTGCGGGCCGCGTCAAAAATCAAAGCGCGCCTGAAGACCCCTCAGACCTTGGCAGCGATGTCTGCGAGCAGCCTCTCGGCAAAGCCCGTCCAAGGCATCGTGCCCAGATCCTGGTTGCCCCGGGCGCGCACGGCGACGGTTCCGTCCGCCTTTTCCTTGTCGCCGACGACGAGGATGTACGGAACCTTCTGCAACGAATGCTCACGGATCTTATATCCGATCTTGTCGGCGCGCAAATCGGCCTGGGTCCTAACTCCTTGTTTCTGCAGCGATTTCACCACTTCCGACGCATAGTCGGCGGTGGGTTCGCTGATCGAGGCCACCACCACCTGCACCGGCGCCAGCCAGGCCGGCAGCGCGCCGGCATGCTGCTCGATCAGGATGCCGATGAAGCGCTCAAGGCTGCCGACGATGGCGCGGTGCAGCATCACCGGGTGGCGGCGGCTGGAGTCCTCGGCCACGTACTCGGCGCCCAGGCGCTCGGCCATGGAGAAGTCCACCTGCATCGTGCCGCACTGCCACTGCCGGCCGATGGCGTCTTTCAGCGTGTACTCGATCTTGGGGCCATAGAAGGCGCCGTCGCCCGGGGCGATGACGAACTCGCAGCCGCTGGCACGCAGGCTCTCCATGAGCGCGTGCTCGGCCCTGTCCCAGCTGGCGTCGGAGCCAATGCGCGCCTGCGGCCGTGTGGCGACCTTGTAGATGATGTCGGCAAAGCCGAAGTCCCGGTAGACCTTCTGCAGCAGCGCCGTGTAGGCCACGCACTCGGCCAGGATCATGTCCTCGGTGCAGAAGATGTGGCCGTCGTCCTGCGTGAAGCCGCGCACGCGCATGATGCCGTGCAGGCCACCCGTGGGCTCGTTG
>JBILSW010000348.1:0-4045 GCA_044371895.1 Rubrivivax sp. | reverse complement strand
GCGACCTGCTCGCGGGCCGCACCGTGCTGCTGTACGCGGCGCCCGAGCGCGTGCTCACGCCGCGCTTCCTGGCGCAGCTGCAGAGCCTGCACGAGCGCGGCCTGCTGAGCCTGTTCGCCATCGACGAGGCGCACTGCGTCAGCCAGTGGGGGCACGACTTCCGCGAGGAGTACCTGGGCCTTTCCGCGCTGGCCGAGCAGTTCCCGGGCGTGCCGCGCATGGCGCTGACGGCCACCGCCGACGCGCACACCCGCGCCGACATCGTCGAGCGCCTGGCGCTGCAGGACGCGCGGCTCTTCATCTCGAGCTTCGACCGGCCCAACATCCGCTACACCATCGCCGAGAAGGACGACCCGCGCAGGCAGCTGCTGCGCTTCATCCGCGACGAGCACGAGGGCGAGGCGGGCATCGTCTACTGCCAGAGCCGCAGGAAGGTGGAGGACACCGCCGACTGGCTCAAGGACGAGGGCATCAGCGCCTTGCCGTACCACGCGGGCCTGGACGCCGCCGTGCGCGCCCGCCACCAGGACCGCTTCCTGCGCGACGAGGGCCTGGTGATGGTGGCCACCATCGCCTTCGGCATGGGCATCGACAAGCCCGACGTGCGCTTCGTGGCCCACCTCGACCTGCCCAAGAACATCGAGGCCTACTACCAGGAGACCGGCCGTGCCGGCCGCGACGGCCTGCCCGCCGACGCCTGGATGACCTACGGGCTGCAGGACGTCGTCAACCAGCGCCGCATGATCGACGAGAGCGAGGCCGGCGAGGACTTCAAGCGGCTGCAGCGCAGCAAGCTCGACGCGCTGCTGGCGCTGTGCGAGGCCCACGACTGCCGCCGCGTGCGGCTGCTGGCCTACTTCGATGAATCCAGCGAGCCCTGCGGCAATTGCGACAACTGCCTCAGCCCACCCGCCACGTGGGACGCCACCGAGGCCGCGCGCAAGGCGCTGTCAGGCATCTACCGCTTCCGCAACGCCGCCGGCTCGGGCCGCTACGGCGCCGGCCACCTGATCGACGTGCTGCGCGGCAAGCGCACCGAGAAGGTGGCGCAGCACGGCCACGACCGGCTCTCCACCTGGGGCATCGGCGCCGACGTGTCCGAGGCACAGTGGCGTGGCGTGCTGCGCCAACTGATCGCGCTGGGCCACGTGGTGGCCGAGGGCGAGTACGGCACGCTGGCGCTGACCGACAGCGCGCGCGGCGTGCTGCGCGGCGAGGTGCCGGTGCGGCTGCGCCAGCCGCCCGAGGCCGCGCCGCGCGGCCGAACCCCCAAGGACGGGCGCAAGGAGCGTGGCGCGGGCAGCGCCGGCAAGCCGCCGCCGCTGCCGCTGGACGAGGCCGCGACCGAGCGCTTCCTGCGGCTGAAGGCCTGGCGCGCCGAGGTGGCGCGCGAGCACAACCTGCCGGCCTACGTGGTGTTCCATGACGCGACGCTGGCCGAGATGGCGCGCGGGCAGCCGGCCAGCCTCGCGGCGCTGGGCGCGATCAGCGGCGTGGGCGCGAAGAAGCTCGAGGCCTACGGCGCAGAGATCCTGCGCCTGCTGGCCGAGGGCTGACGCAACGGGCGGTTCAGGCCAGCAGCCGCTTCAGCTCGCCCGAGGCGATCAGCGCCTGCAGGTCCTGCGCGCCGCCTACGAGCGTGCCGCGCACGAACACCATCGGGAAGGTGGGCCAGCCGGACCACATCTTCAGTGCGTTGCGGCGCCGCCACTCCGACGCGTAGCTGCCGTACTCGAGGTAGCGGTGCGCCACGCCCGCGTCGTGCAGCGCGCGGCAGGCGCGCTTGCAGAACGGGTTCCAGGCCATGCCCACCACCACCACCGGCTCGGCAGCGATGGCGCCCTCGACCTCGCGCACGATGTCGGCGTTGGCGGCGGCCACGCGCGGGCGGATGGCGGGGTGCAGGCGGTCTTCGGGCAGGACGGGGCGGCTCATGTGGGAATTGTGCGCTGCGCCGCCCGCGGGCGCGAACGCAGCGATCAAACCTCTGCAACGCGGCGGGCCGTTCCACGGCCGCATCATCTGCGTCTGCCGCGGCCGGGCCGCGGCGCCAACCCCCAAGGAGGACTCTCCGATGACCAAGCTCTACTACAGCCCCGGCGCCTGCTCGCTGTCGCCGCACATCGCGCTGCTCGAGGCCGGCCTGCCCTTCGAGCTGGCGATGGCCAGCACCAAGACCAAGAAGCTCGCCGACGGCAGCGACTTCAACGCCATCAACCCGAAAAGCCAGGTGCCGGTGCTTGAGTTCGACGACGGCCAGCGCCTCACCGAGGGCCCGGCCATCGTGCAGTGGATCGCCGACCAGGTGCCGGCCAAGGGCCTGGCGCCGGCCGCCGGCACCATGGCCCGCTACCGGCTGATGGAGTGGCTGAACTTCATCACCAGCGAGCTGCACAAGGGCTTCTCACCGCTGTTCAACCCGGCCATGCCCGAAGAGGCCAGGGCCCTGGCTCGCGCCAAGCTGGGCGAGAAGCTGGCCTGGGTCGACCAGCAGCTGGCCGGCCGCAACTACCTGATGGGCGACGCCTTCACCGTGGCCGACGGCTACCTGTTCACCGTGGCAGGCTGGGGCAAGTACGTCGGTGTGGACATCGCGCCGCTGTCCAACCTGTCGGCCTACGTGGCCCGCGTGGCCGCGCGGCCGGCGGTGCAGGAGGCGCTGAAGGCCGAGGGGCTGCTGAAGTGAGGCCCCTGCTGCTCAGGCCGGCTTGACCTCGGCCGGCTTGAGCAGCCCGCGGCAGGTGGCCCGCTGGCCGTCGGCCGCGTCGACCCGGGCGCAGAGGCCGTCGAGCTGGCGCTGCAGCCGAGCCAACACCGGCGCGTGGCCGCCGTCGGCGCTCCAGGTGGCCAGCTTGGCGGCCACGCGCTGGTAGCTGCGCGCGCTGCGGCCCTCGAAGGCGGCGCTGTCCTTGGCCGCCTCGGCCAGCAGCGCCGAGACGGCCTGCTCGATGCGCGCCGCGTCCGCTGGCGCCAGGTCGATCAGCGCGTTGACATAGCCGGCGCCCCACTGCACGCGCGTGGCAGGGCCCACGGCCTGCTCGTAGCTCTGTGCGTACCACTGCAGCGCCTCGGCGTTGCGGCCCAGCCGGCGGTAGTTGCCGGCCAGCTGGCTCATCAGGTAGTAGGGCGAGTGGCTGCGGGCGAGGTTGGCCTTGAGCAGCGCCTCGCTGTCGTCCCACAGGCCGGCGCGCGCCAGCACGGCGGCGCCGAAGGTGATGACCGCCTGGCGCTCGTAGCCGTCGCGGATCTCTCGGTCGGCCTCGGCCACGATGCGGCGCGCGTCGGCCACCAGCGCCGGGGCGAGCTGCACCTGCACGGCGTCCTTGGGCAGCGCCAGCCGCGCCAGCATGACGCGGTTGTACAGGGCGCCCATGCGGTCGTTGCGCGACAGCGTGGCGTCGGTCTGCAGGCGCTGCAGCACGGCGTCGAACTGCGCGACCAGCGCGTCGCGCGCCGGGCTCGGGCCTGACGCGGCCTCGGGCTCCAGCACACGCACCAGGTCGGGCGCGCTGCCGCCGATGACGTCCATGTGGGCGCGCACCTGCGCCGGCGAGGCCAGCACCTGCTGCACGCGCTGGAGCAGCGCGGCGTCGGGCTTGACGGCCTTGGCCGCGGGCGCGTCGTCGCTGGCGGCCAGGGCCTTGAGCCACAGGCGCGTGGTGGTGTCGGCGTCGGCCCCCGGCGTGGCGGCGTGGGCGGCCGCCAGCCGGGCCAGCGTGGGTGCCGTGTCGGCCTTGGGCACCAGTTGCGACTCACCGGTCTCCCACGAGTAGTAGGCGAGCACGCGCCAGTCGGCGGCGCTCACCGGCTTGCCGGCCAGCGCGTCGGCCAGCAAGGCCTGCGCCGGGCGGCCGCCGTTCAGGCCGCTGCCCAGCACGGCCAGCAGCTGCGCGGCGTCCACCTCGCCGGGCAGCCGCGTGATCTCCTGCCGGTCGGGCGCGAACAGCACCACCGTCGGGTAGCCTCTCACCTTGAAGCGGCTGCTCACGCGCTGCGCGCCGGGCCGGGCGCCGGCCACGTGCACGGCGCCGAACCGGCGCGCCCG
>JBILSW010000319.1:0-4396 GCA_044371895.1 Rubrivivax sp. | reverse complement strand
TGGCGAACTCCTGGCGGTTGAACAGCGTGGCCTTGAGCTGATTGCACGGCGGGCACCAGCTGGCGCCCCAGTACATCAGCACCGGGCGGTTCAGCCGCGCGGCCTGCGCGAAGGCGGCGTCGATCTCGGCATCGGACGCCGCGCTGATCCAGGGCAGGTTGGTGGACGGCAGGCCCTTGGTGCCGGCGGCCGCCGGAGCCGCCAGCGCGGCCGGCATCGACACGGCCAGCAGGGTGGCCGTGGCCAGCGCCAGGACCGCCAGCGCGAGGGGGTATCGGGTCGGCAGGCGCATGGGCGTGGGCTCGGGAGTGCAGGCGCGCATTGTGCGGGCGCGGGCCTCAGCCTTTGGTGTCCACCCCCGAAGCCCAGGCCCAGGCCGCCGCCGTCTCGTCGGCCAGCTCGTCGCCGTGGCCCAGGGCCTGGGCCGCGGCCCAGGCGCGCGACTCGTCGGGGTCTTCCAGCGCCTCCAGCAGCGCCAGCTGCGGCTGCCAGGGCCCGCGGTGCTCGAGCAGGGCCTGCTGGGCTTCTTCGCGCAGGCGCAGCGGCGCCAGGGCCGTGGCCAGCGGCACGCCCAGCAGGGTGTCCAGCGTCGACAGCAGGCCCAGCGTGAAGAAGGCGCCCGGCTCGGCCTCGCCGCGCCGCTCGGCCAGGCGTTCCAGCAGCCGCGCGCGCATCAGCGTGTGCTGCTGCAGCGCCTGCTGCGCCGGCCGCATGGCCGCGGCGGTCAGCAACATCACCTGCAGCCACCGCGTGAGCTCGCGCCGGCCCAGCACGGCGATGGCCTGCTCCACCGTCTCGACTGGCGTGCGCAGGCCCACGGCGGGGCTGTTGGCGTAGCGCAGCAGGCGGTAGCCCAGCGCGACGTCGGCGCGCACGGCCTCGGCCAGCGGCGCAGTGTCGGCGTCCTGCGCGAGCTGGCTCAGCAGGGCGCAGATGCGGTGCACGGCAGCGCCCAGCGGCCGCGTGGCGGGCGTGGCCTGCGCGCGGCTCAGGCGGCCGCCGGCCAGATGGGTGCCGCGCGCCAGCAACTGCTCGGCCTCGTCCAGCGAGGTCAGGCCCAGCACCACGGCGTACAGGCGCGGCTGCGCCTCGCGCCAACGCTGCTGCGCCAGCAGCACGGTGTCCAGCCCGGCACCCGTGGCGGTGAGCACCACGAAGTCCAGCGCCGGCTCGGCCACCGGCAAGCCGGCCGGTGCACCCACGCGCACGTCTCGCGCACGCAGCGCGGCCACGAGCTCGGCGTCGGGCAGTTCGTCGAGCGACAGCCACAGCCCGGCGGGCAGTGCGCCCTGCAGGGCGGGGTCGCGCGCCTGCTCGAGCGTCAGCGATACCAGCCCGGGCGCGCCGGCAGCGGCAGCGGCGCCCCACAGGGCGTGGTGGTCGGCCGGCGGGCGGGGCGTCGAGCCGGTAAGCAGCCACTCGAAGGCCCCGACGCGGCCGTCGCGGCCCACCAGCGGCCGCCGCAAGGCCCCGGCAGGCAGCGCGGCCGGCGGCGGCACCGCCGCCACCTTGGCAGAGGCGGGCGATGGGGCACGGGGCGGCCCGGCCGCCGGGTCGGGCATCGGGGCCGGCGGCGCGCCGCCGAACCAGCGCCGCCACCAAGGGGTGCCGCTCATGGCGGGCCTCCGGCAGCGTCGTCGTCGACCGCGGCCAACCCGGGCTGGGCCTCGTCGTCGGGCGGCGGCTCGGCGTTGGCGCGCGCCAGCGCCATCCACAGCGCCAGGCCGGGCCTTGTGGGGCGGCGCGGGGCGGGGCGCAGCACGTCCAGCTGGGCGCCGGCCTCGCCATGGGCCACCATGAGCCCGTAGTCCGCCGGCACCTCGTGCGCCTGGCACAGCCCCTCGCGCACGACGTACCAGCACTCGCCGGCCACCGCACGGTAGGCGCGGCCCTTGTCGGGGCGCTTCAGGTCGGCCAGCAGGTCGGCGCGGCTGACCTTGATCTCGTGGACCACGGGTTCGAGGCGCGACTCCACCGTGGTGTGGCGGATGGAATAGACATCGGGCATGGCGACCGCCCAGCGCGTACGACCGTCGGGCTCGTCCAGCGGCGCGCGCAACGCAAGCCGCCGCCAGACGATGCGACCGGCACGCTGCATCTGCCGCGCCACCACGGCCACCAGCGCCTCGTGCGGGTCCAGCGCCGCCTGCGCGCGCCGCCGCGACGCCGCCAGCACCTGCAGCCCGGCGGCGGTCAGGCGCAGCGTCTCGCGGCCCTCGGCGTCCCAGTGCCGGTCCAGCAGCCCGGCGGCCAGCAGGTCGAGTTCCAGCGCGTCGCGGCAGGGCCAGCCAGCGCTGCGCCAGAGCTCGCGCAGGCGCCGCCGGTGCGGCGCCGGCAACGGGCCCTGGAGGGCGGTCGGCAGGGTCGCCGAAGCGGCGGCGACGCTCATTCGACGACCTGCACGCCCTTCCAGAAGGCCATGCGGCCCTTGATCTGCGCCGCGGCTTCCTTGGGGTCAGGGTAGTGCCAGACAGCGTCCGGGTTGGCATCGCCGTTCACGAACAGCGTGTGGTAGCTCGCCTGCCCCTTCCAGGAACACATGGTCTTCGTGTTGCTGGGCAGCAGGTACTGTCGCTTCACGGCCTCAGCCGGGAAATAGTGGTTGCCTTCCACGACCACGGTGTCGTCGCTCTCGGCCACGACGGTGCCCTTCCAGATGGCCTTCATGCAGCGGGTTCCTCCTGTGCAGGGCCAGCAGCCTAGCACCGCCGGCGAACGGCGTGTTCAAGGCCCTGCAACGCCGCGCCGGCGGCGGCTGGC
This sequence comes from Rubrivivax sp., assembly GCA_044371895.1. Classification (GTDB taxonomy): domain Bacteria; phylum Pseudomonadota; class Gammaproteobacteria; order Burkholderiales; family Burkholderiaceae_C; genus Rubrivivax. Next base: position 1,636 of record JBILSW010000319.1, on the reverse strand, counting down.
TACAGTGACCGCCATGGACACCGTCTCCGCCTCCGTCACGACCTCCCGCGCCGTCGAGCGGCTCGTTCAGGGTCAGGCCACGTCGGACGGCGCCGGCGTCCGGCTCGTGCGCCTGCTCACGCAGGACCTGCAGCGCCGGCTCGACCCTTTCCTGATGCTCGACGCCTTCGGCACCGACAACCCGGGCGACTACATCGGCGGCTTCCCCGACCACCCGCACCGCGGCTTCGAGACCGTGACCTACATGCTGCAGGGGCGCATGCGCCACCGCGACAGCGCCGGCAACGAGGGGCTGCTGGTGCCCGGCAGCGTGCAGTGGATGACGGCCGGCCGCGGCGTCATCCACAGCGAGATGCCCGAGCAGGAGGACGGCGCGATGGAGGGCTTCCAGCTCTGGCTGAACCTGCCCGGCCGCCGCAAGATGACGGCGCCCTGGTACCGCGACATCGCCCCGGACGAGATCCCCGAGTGGCACGGCGAGGGCGTCACGGCGCGCGTGATCGCCGGCCATGCGAAGGGCGTGGACGGCGCCGTGCAGCGCGACGACACCGAGCCGCTCTACCTCGACGTGCACCTGCAGCCCGGCGCGCGCTTCGCGCAGCCGCTGCCGGCGGCGCACAACGCCTTCTCCGTCGTGTACCGCGGCAGCCTGGCGGCGGCCGGCACCGAGGTGCGGCGCGGCCGCATGGCCATCTTCGCCAACCCGCGGGACGACTTCAGCGTCGGCACCGCCGCTGCGCCGCAGCCCGACGGCGTGGTGCTGCATGCCGGGCCCGAGGGGGCTCGCGCCATCCTCGTCGCCGGCCGGCCGCTGCGCGAGCCGATCGCGCAGTACGGGCCCTTCGTCATGAACACGCAGCAGGAACTGGTGCAGGCGGTGGAAGATTTCCGCGCCGGCCGGCTGGCCTGAGAGCCTTCCCGGGGGCCCCGGCGTGCGCGCCCGGCCGGGCACCGGGCGATCACCAGAACGGCCCGAGGAACACGTACACCGCCCGCTCGCCATGGCGGGTTGCGCCCAGTGCGAGGTACACCGGGCCAAGCCGGGTGTCGACGGAGACGAACAGGCTGCCGGCCTTGCGCAGATCCTGCAGCCGCGAGTTGCTTGCGGGCGGCGCGACGCCGCCGGCCTCCAGCGAGAAGCCCGCCTGAACGGCGCCGCCCAGGCCGATGGGCATCTGCCCAATCGGCCGTCCCACGACGAGGCGCCCGAGGGCACTCGCCCGCCCGTCGATCGAATCGATGGGCGTGCCGGACAGGCGCAGGAAGCCTCCGAGCGAAAGGGGCGCATCGCTCAACTCGCTGCGCGAGACCTCGGCGTACACGTGCCCGGCCCAGCGCCCCATGCGGAACCCGGTCAGGCCGCGGAATTCGGATTCCGAGCCGCGTTCCTCGGCACGCAGCCTGGGTGTTCGCCATAGCGCCTGCACCAGCTGGCCCTGCGTCGGAAAGCTCATCGAGTCGAGGGTGTCGATGCGCAGCTGCACGAAGTACTGCTCGCCCGAGAAGGCGGCCGTTCCGGTCAAAATGTTGTCGTTGAAGAAGGGCTTCACGCGCACGCGGGCCTGCTCGAGCCCGAGCTGCACGTCGCCCACGCGTCCCAGCGAGAGCCCGGCGCCCAGGCGCAGCGTCGCCGCCG
>JBILSW010000093.1:0-8458 GCA_044371895.1 Rubrivivax sp. | reverse complement strand
CCGACACCTTCGCCTGGGCCATCATGATGGCCTGGGACCTGGGCGGGAACTGGAACACCGAACTTCTGCGCCTGCGCCTGGCGCTGAAGCTGCCGGTGGATCGCATCGAGCAGCTGCTGCCCCCGTACCCCGGCGACGCCTTGCCGGCCACGGCCGACTACGCCGCGCTGTACCGCTCGCTCGGCCTCGGGCCCGAGCGCGTGGCCGCGCTCACGCGCGGCTTCGAGGCCGCGCCGCCGTCGGGCGTGGAGGGTGTGGGCAGCAACAACTGGGTGCTGGCGGGTTCGCGCACGACCACCGGTGCGCCGCTGCTGGCCAACGACCCCCACCTCAAGCTCAGCGCGCCGGCGCTGTGGTACTTCGCGCGGCTGAAGGCGCCGGGCCTGGACGTGGCAGGCGCCACGATGCCGGGGCTGCCCTTCGTGGTTCTGGGACAGAACGCGGACATCGCCTGGGGCTTCACCAACACCGGCCCGGACGTGCAGGACCTCTACCTCGAGCAGACCGACCCGGCCGAACCGAACCGCGTGCGCACGCCCGGCGGCTTCGCGCCGCTGGAGGTGGCCCAGGACCGCATCGGCGTCAAGGGCGGCGCCGAGGTGCCCATCACCGTGCGGCGATCGCGCCACGGCCCCGTCGTCAGCGACGCGGGCGGCATGGGCGACGTTCTGGGCCAGTCGGGGACGGGCGCGGGCGGCGCGGCGGGCCGCCCGGGCTACCTGCTGGCCCTGCGTTGGACGGCGCTGGATCCCGACAGCGACCCCGTGGCGGTGGGCCTCGCCGTGCAGCGGGCGCGCAGCGTCGACGAGTTCTTCGCCGCCACGCGGGGGCTGGTGGCGCCGATGCAGAACATGGTGGTGGCCGACCGCGTCGGCCGCATCGGCGTGATCTCGCCCGGCCGGGTGCCGGTGCGCGGCCCCGACAACGACCTCGGCGGTCGCGTGCCTGCGCCGGGCTGGGACGCGCGCTACGACTGGGCGGGGTTCATCCCGGCTGGCGAGACCCCGCGCCGCCGCGACCCCGCCGTCGGCTGGATCGCGACCGCCAACCAGCGCATCACCGAACCGGGCTATCCGCACCACCTCACGCACGAGTGGGCATTGCCTTATCGCCAGCAGCGCATCGAGCAGGTGCTGGAATCGCGTCCCAGGCACTCGCTGCAGGACCTCGCGGCGCTGCAGATGGACCAGCGCTCGCTGGCCATGGCCAGGCTGCTGCCGTGGCTGAAGCGCGCCGACTCGGCCCACCCGCTGGCCGCGGCGGCCAAAGCTCAGCTCGAAGGCTTCGAGGCCGACATGGCCGCCGAGCGCCCTGCGCCGCTGATCGCCTGGGCATGGCAACGCCAGCTGGCGCGCGCCATCTTTGCCGACGACATTGGCGAGGCCCTGTGGGACAAGGGCCTGGCCGGCCGCACCTTCCAGGACGCGCTCGAAGGCGTGCTGGGGCGCGACGACGCCAGCTGGTGCGACGACCGCGGCACGCGGGCGGCCGAGACCTGCGCTCAGCAGACCGGCCTGGCGCTCACGCGCGCGCTCGACGAACTGGCGGCGCGCCACGGCAACGACGTGGCCGCCTGGCGCTGGGGGCAGGCGCACCAGGCGCGGTCGGAGCACCGACCCTTCAGCCGGGTGCCGGTGCTGCATCGGCTGTTCGAGCTGCGTGCGCCCGTGGGCGGCGACACGCACACCGTCAAGGCCATGCGCGTGGTGCTGCGGCCCGACAAGCTGACCGGCGATCTCTACCACGTGGACCACTCGGCGAGCCTGCGCGCGGTGTACGACCTGGCCGACCGCAGCCGGTCGGGCGTGGTGCACTCCACCGGGCAGAGCGGCATCGTGTTCTCGCCGCGCTACCGCGACCAGGCGGGCCCCTGGACGCGCGGCGAGTTGCTGCCGCTGTGGCCGCAGGGTGACCCGGCGGCCGTTCTGGTGGTGCAGCCCGCACGCTGACGCGCGGTGCCGCCCCGCGCGCCGCTACAGCCCGCCGTAGCGCTGCTTGCGCTCGGCCGTGAAGGCCCACCACGGCTGGGCCGGCCCGCCCCGCATGAAGGCGCAGGCGGCCATGAAGGTGTCGAGCACGCAGGGATCCTGGCGCCGGCCCGCGGCATGGGCGAGCGCGCGGTACAGCGCCAGCGCGTCGGCCTCGGCCAGCTGCGCGGGGTGTGTGATGCCGATGAGGCGCAGGTCCGCCGCGATGGACGGGCCGATGTTGGGCAGCTGCTCCAGACGCTGGCACTCGGCCGCGGTGGCCGCCTTGCGCGGCGGCGGGGCCTTGGGCGGGCGGACCGTGCCGGGCCGGCGGTTCGCGCCCGGCAGGCCGGGCAAGGGGAGACGGGGAGCCAGCACGGCGCGCCTCACATCAGCATGGTGTTGCGGATGAGGCCCACCGCGATGCCCTCGAGCTCGAAGTCGGCCGTGTCGGGCGGCACATGGATGGTCTCGAAGTCCGGGTTCTCGGGAATCAGCTCGATGCCCTTGCTGGTACGGCGCAGCCGCTTGACGGTGACCTCGTCGCCCAGGCGCGCAACCACGATCTGGCCGTTCTTGGCGTCCGTCGCCTTCTGCACTGCGAGCAGGTCGCCGTCGAGGATGCCGGCGTCGCGCATGCTCATGCCGCGCACCTTGAGCAGGTAGTCGGGCCGACGCGCCCACATCGAGACCTCCATCAGGAAGCTGGTGTCCACGTGTTCCTGGGCCAGGATGGGGCTGCCGGCGGCCACGCGGCCCACCAGCGGCAGCGTGAGCTGCGCGATGGCCGGCAGCGGCAGCATGTACTGCTTGCCGATGCCGTCGAGCCGGGCCTGGGCGAGCGCGCGCAGCGTGTCAGACTTCAGCCGGATGCCGCGCGAGGTGCCGCCCACGAGCTCGATGACGCCCTTGCGCGCCAGGGCCTGCAGGTGCTCTTCGGCGGCGTTGGCCGACTTGAAGCCGAGTTCGGCGGCGATTTCGGCCCGCGTGGGCGGGGCGCCGGTGCGCTCGATGGCGCTTTGCACGAGGTCGAGGATCTGCTGCTGGCGGGGGGTGAGCTTGGGGCTGTCTTGCATGGCGGTGCCCGCGGCGGCGCGCAGGCTGTCAATCCATCCAGGGCTGTAGTTTCATCCAGAAAGACGAATATGCCAAGTGCGGATTCCCTCGTCGTGGTCATCGGCACCGGCGGCACCATCGCCGGCGCGGCTACGCGCCCCGGCGCCCACCTGGGCTACCAGGCGGGCGCGCTGGCCGCGCAGGCCCTGGTGGACGCCGTGCCGGCGCTGGCCGGCCGCGCCGTCGAGGCGCATTCGCTGGCGCAACTGGACAGCAGCGACATGGACCACGCCACCTGGCGGGCCCTGGCGCGCGCCGTCGCCGCCCACCTGGCACGGCCCGAGGTGGCCGGAGTCGTCGTCACGCACGGCACCGACACGCTGGAGGAGAGCGCCGTCTTCCTGCACCACACCGTGGCGGCGGCCAAGCCCGTCGTCATGACCGCGGCGATGCGCCCGGCCACCGCGCCCTCGCCCGACGGCCCGCAGAACCTGCTCGATGCCGTGACGCTGGCCGCCATGCCGGGCGTGCGGGGCGTGCTGCTGGCCTTCGGCGGTGCCGTGTACGCCGGCACCGAGGCGCGCAAGGTGCACGGCTATCGGCTCGAGGCCTTCACGGGGGGCGACGCCGGGCCGCTGGCGCTGTGGCAGGACGGCCGGCTTCGCGTGCTGCGCGCCTGGCCCGTTGTGGGCGGTGAGGCCGCCGCGGCCTTGGCCGTGCCGGAGACCGACTGGCCGGTGGTGGACATCGTCACCAGCCACGCCGGCGTGCGCGTCGCAGCGCTCGAGGCGCTGGTTTCCGCTGGCGCACGCGGCATCGTCATTGCCGGCACGGGCAACGGCAGCGTGCACCACGCGCTGCTCGGCGCGGCGGAGGCGGTGCAGGCACAGGGCGTGCGCGTGTGGCGCGCGTCGCGCTGCTTGGCCGGCGGGGTTGTCGACGGCGGGGACCCCGCAGCTGATGCCTTGCGTTCGGCCGGAGACGCCACGCCGGCCCAGGCGCGGGTGCGCCTGCTGCTGGAATTGCTCCAGTCGCCTTGACCTCGGCACGGGTGGAGGATGAGATCTTGTCCCGCCCGATCCTGAACGACGGGCCAGGGCCTGGGCTGGGCCGCTCCGTCCGCCGCAATAACCCTGTCCGCGACAGGGCACGGCGCAGCAGCCTCGTGTCGCCCACCAGAATACTGCGGCCATTGAAGGCTTTCCTGACGTCGACGTCAGATGAGCGGTGGCCACAGGTCCAACGAGTAACGAGGAGACAACATGTGATCAGCTGCACCTGAATTCCGCATAGCCGCGCTTGACCCGGGTCGTGAAGTCCGCCGTTCGCCAGCGCGCTGGCTGCCTGCGAGCCTCCTCGCCGTGGCGTCGCTGCTGGGGGCCACGTCCGCGGCCGCGCAGGTCACCGTCAAGGCCGAAGAGTTCCAGAAGGCCGATTCGCCCTGGGACATGGCCTTCCTGCCCGATGGCACGATGTTCTTCACTGAAAAGTGCAAGGGCCTGTCCGTGCGCCTGCCTTCGGGCAAGGTCAACGCCCTGTTGGGCGTGGGCGACAGCAAGGGCTACGCGACGGTGCGCAATGACCTGTTCTGCGACGGCCAGGCCGGCGTGCAGGGTGTGGCGGTGGACCCGAACTTCGCCAGCAACCGCTTCGTCTACGTGTACGCCAGTTCCAGGGGCCCCAACCGCACCTACGGTGGCCATAACAACATTGTGATGCGGATGAAGGTGGACGCGCCGCTGGCCGCCGTGTCCGAAGTTTCCGACATCGTCAGCGACATTGGCTACAAGCCGGCGAAGTCCGCCCACCCCTTCGGTGGTCCGGGTGCGCACAACGGCGGCCGCATCCGCTTCAATCCGGGCGATGGCTTCCTGTACGTCCTGACGGGTGACAACCACAGCGGCGCAGGCCCGCAGCATCCGACGCAGATCATCGGCAAGGTGCTGCGCGTGGACCGTGACGGCAAGGCTGCGGCAGGCAACAACCCGCCCGCCGGCTTCGACAAGCGCATCTTCGCCTACGGCTTCCGCAACCCGCAGGGCATCGCCTTCCGCCCGGGGACCAACGAGCCGTTCCTTTCCGAGAACGGCCCCTGGCACACCGACGAGGTGACCAAGCTGGTCAATGGCGGCAACGGCGGCTGGGACCCGCGTGACAACCGCAACGGCCGTGGCCCCTGCCCCGATGCCTACTGCGGCTACTCTCCCAACCAGATGGGCGCCATGCCCCCTGCCGAGCGCAGCGCCTTCATGCCGATGACCGACCTGAAGGCCTTCCCGGACGCGATGAAGCCTGCCTGGACGAACAACGGCCTGTCGCAAGGCATGTGCGGCAGCGTGTTCCTGGTGGGCAAGCAGTGGAAGCAGTGGGAAGGCCGCCTGGCGGTTGGGTACGCCGGCATCGGCATCCACGGCACGCCCACGGGCAATCGCATCGACATCCTCGATCTCAGCCGCGACGGCATGTCCGCCAAGCGCGAGGAACTGCTGTGGCCCACCTTCGCTGGCCGGTTCCGGCATCTCTCGCTGGGTCCTGACAACGCCCTGTACGTCGCTGACGAAGGTAGCGGGATGATCTACCGCGTCACGCCGAACTGAACAGGCGGTCGATGACGGGCGCCGCCATGAGGCGGCGCCCTTTGCTCATCAGCCCCTGACCGTCGGCGCGTGACAGCGCCAGGGTTGGGTGGCGTCAACTTCGAGTGCTCGATTCATCATGAAGCCTGCCCTAGCCGTTTCGGCCCGCCCGTGTGCAGCGTTGCTGCCTGTGGCATGGTCACTGCTGGCCCTCGCCGCCTGGGCCCCGCCAGCTCTTGCCGAAACTCCTTCTTTGCAGCAGCTGATGCAGCGCAACAACTGCACGGCCTGCCACCTGATCGACCGACGCAAGTACGGTCCTCACCTCAAGGAAGTGGCTGTCCGCTACGGCGGCGACGCCAATGCGGTGGCGACGCTGGCCGCCAAGATCAAGGCTGGCGGCAGCGGCGTTTGGGGCGAGGACCCGATGCCGCCGCAGCCCCAGGTCAGCGACAAGGACGCGCGAGCGATGGCGCAGCTGATAATGGCCCTGAAGCCCTGAACGGCAGGCCCGTCCCGGTCCGGCAGGTTGGGACCGGCGGCTCAGGCCACCGTCAGGGCGACGTTGATGTTGCCGCGCGTGGCGTTGCTGTAGGGGCAGACCTCGTGCGCCGCGGCCACCAGCGGCTCGAGGTCGGCGTGGTTCATGCCCGGCACGGAGATCGTCATCGCGACGTCCACGGCGAAGGCGCCGGCCTTGCCCGTCATCGGCCCGATCGACACCGCGGCGGCGATGGTGGGTTCGGCGGGCAGGGCCGTCTTGCTGCGTGCAGCCACGGCCTTCAGCGCGCCGATGAAGCAGGCGCTGTAGCCGGCGGCAAACAGCTGCTCGGGGTTCGTGCCGTCACCGCCGGCGCCGCCGAGCTCGCGCGGCGTCGTCAGCATGGCCTTGAGCGCGCCATCGTCGGATTCGGTGCTGCCGGTGCGGCCACCGGTGCTGGTGGCGCGGCCGGTGTAGAGGGCTTTGTCGATGGCCATTCGTCTGGTCGCTCGTCGAGGTTGGGAGGTTCGGATCGGTGGGCTGCAGCACTCGGCCGACCCGGCGCGGAGTGCCGCGTCAGCGCAGGCTGTCGTAGACCGCGGTCTCGAAGTCGTAGAACGCAGGCACCGATCCGGTATCCGCGAACGGGAACACCTGGCTGACGAACACGCCGCCCACGCCGTTGACGGGGTCGATCCAGTAGAAGCTGTTGGCGAGGCCGGCCCACATCAGACCGCCCGCCGGCCGGCCGGTCGGCGCGCGCTGCAGGTTGATCTGGAAGGCCAGGCTCCAGGCCTTGGGCACGCCGGGGAAGAACTCGGCATTGTTGCTCAGCGGGTGTTCGGTCTTCAGGTTGCTCACCCGACAGTCGCCCATCTGGTTGAGCATCAGCCCGCTGGCCACGGTCTCGGGCTTGAGCACGCGCTCGCCGCCGAGCTGGCCGTGGTTGAGCACCATGCGCACGAACTTCAGGTAGTCGCCCGCGGTCGAGTACAGGCCCCCGCCGCCCATCTCGAACTCGGGCTCCTGTGGCAGCTCGAACGCGAAGGGCGCCAGCTTGCCGTCGGGCCCGCGCAGGTGCACGCCTGCCAGGCGGCTGCGCATGTCGGGGGTGATCTTGAAAGAAGTGCTGGACATGCCCAGCGGATCGAACAGGTTGTCCTTCAGGTACTGGCCGAGGGACTTGCCGCTGATGGCCTCGACCATCTTGCCGGCCCAGTCGATGTTGATGCCGTACTCCCAGCGCTCTCCCGGATCGAAGAGCAGCGGCAACTCGAGCGCCTTGTTCTGGCAGGTGGTGACGCTGGGCACGCCGGTGGCCTGCTGGTAGCGCACGACGTCGGCGTTCCAGATCTCGTAGCTGAAGCCGGCGCTGTGGGTCAGCAGGTGGCGCAGCGTCACCGGCCGGCGCGGCGGCCGGAAGGTGGGCTTGCCGTCGCCGTCGAAGCCCGTGAGCACCTGCGCATCGCCGATGGCCGGCACGACGCTCGACGCGGGCGCGTCCAGGTCGAGGTGGCCACGTTCGGCGCACTGAACCGCCGCCACAGAGGTGATCGCCTTGCTCATCGAGGCGATCCAGCACACGGTGTCGGTGGTCATGGCCTGGCCGCTGCCGAGCACGCGCTCGCCGAAGGCCCCCTCGTAGATCGTGCCGTCGCGGTCACAGGCCATGGCGACGACGCCGGGCACGGCGCCGGCGGCTGCGGCGTGGCTGAGGATCCGGTCGGCGTGGTGCTTCAGGCTCATCGGTCTGCTCCCGGGCGCTTTGGGGATTCTCTACGCTATGTGGCCGGCCCCGGCTTCACCATCCGGAGCGACCCGAGGCGGGATCGAGCTCGCCACCAGCCGCACCACCCAGGGCTCGCTCAGCGCGGCCCCGGCAGCGCCTCGAGCTCGGCCTGCAGCTCGAGCCAGCGCTCCTCGAGCATGGCCACCTCGGCGCCCACGTGGGCCAGGCGCCGGCCGAGTTCGGCGTAGTGGCCGCCGGGCGCGGCCAGCGCGGCCTCGACCTCGGCCCTTTCGGCGGCCAGCCGGGCCAGCCGCTCGTCGATGCTCACGAGCTCGATGCGCAGGGGACGCGTGCGCTCTGACTGCCTGACGCGCGCCTGCTTGGCCTGCTGGCGCGACTCGCGGTTCTCCACCTTGGGAGCGGGCGGCTGTGGGGGCGCGACCCCGGCGGCGGCGCGCGGCTCCGGCTCGGCCACCGCGGCCCTTGGCGGCTCCGGCGCCGGCTGGCCACGGGCAGCGGCGCGGCTCACGTCGAGCAGCCAGCGCTGGTAGTCGTCGAGGTCGCCGTCGAAGGGCTGCACGCGGCCGCCGGCCACCAGCCAGAATTCGTCGCACACCTCGCGCAGCAGCGCGCGGTCGTGGCTCACCAG
>JBILSW010000092.1:0-8470 GCA_044371895.1 Rubrivivax sp. | reverse complement strand
GAGGCGCCGTCGCCCGCGGGGGGCACGGCGCTGCGCGAGGCCCTGGGCCGCGACGCGGTGGCCGCCGCCCGCGCCGTGGGCTACGTGGGCGCCGGCACGGTGGAGTTCATCGTCGACGCGGCGATGAACCACTTCTTCCTCGAGATGAACACGCGGCTGCAGGTGGAGCACCCGGTCACCGAGTGCATCACCGGGCTCGATCTCGTCGAGTGGCAGCTGCGCGTGGCCGCCGGCGAGCCGCTGCCGCTGGCGCAGGAGCTGGTGCGGCTGGACGGCCACGCCATCGAGCTGCGCCTGGTCGCGGAAGACCCCGCCGCCGGCTGGGTGCCGCAGACCGGCACCGTGCGCGGCTGGCGGCCTGGGCGCGCCGAGGCTTTCGGTGTGCGCGTGGACCATGGCATCGCCGACGGGCAGGCCATCGGCCCGCACTACGACGCCATGGTGGCCAAGTTCATCGCCCACGGCCGCACACGGGCCGACGCGGTGCGCCAGCTGTTGCGGGCACTCGAACAAGCGCCGCTGCTGGCGCCCGTCAACAACGGCGCCTTTCTGCACGGCCTGCTGCAGCACCCCGACTTCACCCAGGCGGCCATGACCACCGCGCGCCTGGACGAGTGGGCCGCCGCCGGCGTGGCCCCGGTGGCCCGCGCCGTGCCGCCCGAGGCCGCCTGGCGCGTGGCCGCCGCGCTGCGCGCGCACGACGCTGCCGGCGGGAGCGGTCATCGCCCGGCCAGCGTGCGCGGCTTCGATCTCGCGCTGCAGTGCCAGGGCGAGCGCCGCACGCTGCGCGCGCCGGTCCCAGGCGTGGGGGTGATCTCGCGGGACGGGCTCGATGCCGTCGTCGTCGTCGACGGCGTCGAGCGCCGCGTCATCGCCCTGGCTGACGGCGCCACACTGCGGCTGGCCTGGGGTGCCGCCGTGTTCACCTTCGACGAGGCCTCGCCCTGGCCCGACACCGCCGCCGCGACCGACCCGCGCGAGCTGCGCGCCCCGGTGGCCGGCGTCGTCGTGCAGGTGGCGGTGCAGCCCGGCGACCGCGTGGCCGCCGGCCAGCCACTGGTGTGCGTGGAGGCGATGAAGATGGAGATGTGGCAGTCCGCCGCCGCCGCCGGCACCGTGACCGCGGTGCACGTGGCGCTGCGCGACAACGTGGCCTCCGGCGCGCGGCTGGTCACCCTGGAGATCGACGCATGAACCGCGACAAGGCCATCCTCACCTGCGCCCTTACCGGCGTGCTGACGGATCCGAAGCAGCACCCCGTTCCGGTGACGCCCGAGCAGATGGCGGCCGAGGCGCGCGTCGCCTTCAACGCCGGCGCCAGCATCATGCACGTGCACCTGCGCAGCCAGGAGCCGGGCTTCGGCCACATGCCCAGCTGGGACCCCGAGGTCGCCGCCACCGTGTGCGATGCCATCCGCGCCGCCTGCCCGGGCGTGGTCATCAACCTCACCACCGGCGTGCTGGGCAAGGACATCTCGGGCCCCGTCGCCTGCCTGCGGCGCGTGAAGCCCGAGATCGCGGCCTGCAACGCCGGCACGCTGAACTATCTCAAGCTCAAGGCCGATGGAGCCTGGGCCTGGCCACCGATGGTGTTCGACAACCCGGTGGCCAAGGTGCAGCAGTTCCTCGACGTGATGGCCGAGACCGGCACGCACCCGGAGTTCGAGTGCTTCGACGTCGGCATCCTGCGCAGCGTGGGCATGTACGTGGGCGCAGGCATGGTGCAGGGGGTGCCCGAGGTGAATCTGGTGATGGGTGTGGCCAGCGGCATGCCTTGCGATGCCGAGCTGCTGGCGCTGTTGCCGCGCTGGATGCCCGAAGGCGCCGTGTGGCAGAGCACGCTGATCGGCCGCGCCGAGGTGTGGCCCGTGCACCAGAAGACGGCCGAGCTGGGCGGCCACCTGCGCACCGGGCTCGAAGACACCTTCTACCGGCCCGACGGCTCGCGCGCCAGCGGCAACGGCGTGCTCATCGAGGACCTGGCCGCCTGCGCCCGCCGCGCCGGCCGCGACATCGCCACGCCGGCCGAGGCGCGGGCGCTGCTGGGCCTGCACGACGGCGCGCCCGCATGACGACCGCGCCGCTGGTGCCGCGCAGCGCCGAGGAACAGGCCCGGCTCGACTCCGCGCTGGTGGAGCTTTTCGAGCAGCGCATCACTTTCAACCAGACGCTGGGCCTGAAGGTGTTGAGCGTCAAGCCCGGAGACGTGCGCGCGCGCATCGCGATGCGGCCCGAGCTCGTGGGCCATTACGCCTACGGCCGGCTGCACGGCGGCGTCATCGCGGCCACGCTCGACGCGATGGGCGGCCTGGCGCTGATGGTGGCCATCGCCGAGCGCCACCCGCACGACAACGCGCTGCAGGTGATGCACCGCTTCTCGCGCATGGGTACCATCGACCTGCGCATCGACTACCTGCGCCCGGGGCTTGGCCAGCACTTCATCGCCACCGCCGAGGTCACGCGGCTGGGCGGGCGCATCGGCAGCACGCAGATGCGGCTGGCCAATGACGAGGGCACGCTGCTGGCCACGGGGGCGGCGGCCTACGTGGTGGCCTGATCCCGGGGCATCATCGGCACCCATGAGCAGCAGCACCCCTCCCACCGTCGACGACTGGGCCCGCGAGGCCGCCGAATTGCATGAGCGCCTCGCGCGCGGCCGCGGTGTGGGCGTGGCCACGCCGGCCGAGGCGGCCGGCCGCAGCGGCCTGGAGCTGCTGCAGGCCATGCTGCGCGGCGAGCTGCCGTACCCGCACATCGGCGAGACCATGGACTTCTCGCTCATCGAGGTGGCGCCGGGCCGCGCCGTGTTCCAGGGCCTGCCGCAGACCCGGCACCTCAACCCCATGGGCACCGTGCACGGCGGCTGGTACGCCACGCTGCTGGACTCGGCCCTGGGCTGCGCCGTGCACACCACCATGCCGCCGGGCCGCGGCTACACCACGGCCGAGCTGAGTGTGAACCTGGTGCGCGGCGCCGTGCCCGGCCGGGAGCCGCTGCGCGCCATCGGCCAGGTCATCCACAGCGGGCGGCAGCTGGCCACGGCCGAGGGGCGCATCGTCGATGCCGCCGGGCGGGTCTATGCCCATGCCACCACCACCTGCCTGGTGTTCGAGCGGCCGGCGGGCGGCTGACGTGCCCCGCCCGGGCCCCGCTTGACCCTGGGGAACTTGGCCCCATCTCGCGGGTCTCGGGCAGACCATCCCTTTGCAGACCGCCATGCCGATCGCCTTTCCACGCCGCCTGCTGCTTACCGCCACCGCGCTTGTCGGTGCCGCGGCCGTCGTCGCCTTCCTGGCGCTGCCGGCCCTGGTGCAGGGCCGCGTCGAGGCACAGCCGCGCACCGTCACCCCGCGCGGGCCGCTGGCGGCCGACGAGCTGGCGAACATCGACTTGTTCAAGAAGGCCAGCCCGTCGGTGGTGCACATCACCAGCCTTGGCGCGCAACGCGACCTGTTCAGCACGAACGTGCAGCAGGTGCCGCGCGGCACCGGCACCGGCTTCGTCTGGGATGCCTCGGGCCATGTCGTCACCAACTTCCACGTCATCCAGGGCGCCAACGGCGCCAAGGTGACGCTGGCCGACCAGTCCACCTACGACGCCACGCTGGTGGGCTACTTCCCCGACCGCGACCTGGCGGTGCTGAAGATCGACGCCCCGAAGGACAAGCTGCCGCCGCTGGCGCTGGGCAGCAGCCGCGACCTGCAGGTCGGCCAGCGCGTCTACGCCATCGGCAACCCCTTCGGCCTGGACCAGACGCTGACCATCGGCATCGTCAGCGCGCTCAACCGCGAGATCGTGAGCTTCAACAACCGCACCATCCGCGGCGTGGTGCAGACCGACGCCGCCATCAACCCGGGCAACTCCGGCGGGCCGCTGCTCGATTCGGCCGGGCGGCTGATCGGCGTCAACACGCAGATCGCCAGCCCCAGCGGCGCCAGTGCCGGGATCGGCTTCGCGATTCCCGTCGACGAGGTCAACCGCATCGTGCCGCGGCTCATCCGCGACGGTCGCTTCGTCCGCCCGGCCCTGGGCGTGACGGCGGGCCCGCCGCAGTTGCACCGGGCGCTCAGGTTGCCCAAGGGGGTGGCGGTGGTGCAGGTGGGGCGCAACACGCCAGCGGCGCGGGCTGGGCTGCAGCCTTTCAGCCGGGGTACCCGCGGCGAGATCGTCATGGGCGATGTGATCACGGCCATCAACGACGAGCCGGTGGAGAGCCTCGACGACATGCTCGCGGCGCTGGAGCGGCGGCAGCCTGGCGAGGCGGTCACGCTCACGGTGTGGCGGGATGGCCGCTCGCGGAGCGTGGAAACTCGCTTGGCGGCCGGTGAGTAGGCGCTTTCTTCGGCCAGGATCGTGACGGACTGCGCGTGGCGAATGGCAAGTTCACCGACACCCCTGGGTTCGGGGAACGCAGCGGCAGGGGCAGGGCGGATAATTTGCCCGTTACGGCGTCGGAGTGCGCCCTGCACCCAGCAGCGCTCGGTTGCCGAGTGCCCACCACGGTTCGACATGTCGGGAGCGATCGAGTGAACGAGAACAAGCCTGCGCACGACGCCCACGCCCAACGGCGCCGGCGCGTGCTGCGCGGCGCGATCTCCGCGCCGGTCGTGCTGACGATCAGCAGCGGGGCGGGTGCGGCGATGACCTCGAACCTGCGCTGCGTCAACCACCAGGTGAACAACGCGCCGCTTCCCCGTACGTACCCGGCGGGAGCGGGCGTGCCGGCGACGGTGATCCGGGTTCAGCTCTACCGCGACGCAGGCAACACCAAGCGTTTCTTCAGCGGCACTGAATTGCAGGGCTTGGCGCACCCCTCGCGTCTCGTCACCTGGATCAGCATCGGCCAGTGGCAGGAGTTCAGCATCAGCGCGAACCTTCGCGTGGGCTCGCCCTACGTGCCCACGCCCACCCCGGTGCTGACCGACCCCATCGAGTACGCCAACGTCCAGATGGACCAGGACGGCTACATCCTGTCCGTGGGCACGAACAGCACGACCAGCACGTCGCTGATCGCCGCGACCTGCTGGAATTCCTTCCGCGCGGGCCCGGTCTGAAGGAGGGGTGGCGGTACCACCTCGTCGAGGGCGTCGCCTGGCGGCCGCTGGACGACACCCTGCACGCGGTCTACAGCCCGCTGTCGGGCGAGACCCTGCTGCTCAACAACACCGCGATCTGGGTGCTTGAGCTCCTGGCCGGCCAGGGCTGGCATCATCCCGACGGTGTCGTCCGTCAGGTTGCCATCGAAGCCGAACTGCCCGATGACGAGGTGCGGGCCTCGCTGGGCGACATCTGGTCGACGCTGCTCGATGGCGGGCTGGCGCGCCGCCAGCGGGCCGCGGCCTGATCCACGCCCCGCCCCGTTGAGCTGATGGCGACGCTGGCCGAGTCCGGCGAGGCCGCGGTCCGCGACGCGCTGGCCGGCCGGGGCCTGTGGCTCGACGTCGGCAGCGCGCTCATTCACCTGCGCAGCGACGCGCCCCTGCTGGCCGCGGCCGTGCGCGACGTGTACCGCCACTTCCCGCTGCAGACCCAGGGCGACTGGGCCGACCTGCACCTGCAGGTGCGCACGCACCGGCGCTGGTTCGTGCCCTGGCGGCCGCAGGTGCGGCTGGTCTGCGACGGCTCGCAGCCCTTCGAGCCCTTCCCGGCCGATGCGCCGCTGCCCATGTTCGAGTGGGGCGCCAACTGGCTGATCGGCCTGCGAATGCACCACCGGCTGCTGCTGCACGCCGGCGTGCTGGCGCGCGACGACCGGGCGCTGGTGATGCCGGCCGTGCCGGGGGCCGGCAAGAGCACGCTCACGGCGGCGCTGGCCCACGCCGGCTGGCGGCTGCTGTCCGACGAGTTCGGCGCCCTGGACATGGCCACGGGCTCGTTCTGGCCGCTCATCAAGCCGCCGGTGCTGAAGAACCGGGCCATCGAGGTGCTGAGGCAGTTCGCGCCGCAGGCCGTGCTGGGCCGCATCTACCCAGCCACACGCAAGGGCGACGTCGCCCACGTGGCGCCACCGGCCGACGCCGTGGCCGGCCGCCATCGCCCGGCGCAGCCCTTCGCCATCGTGCTGCCGCACTGGCAGGAAGGGGCCGAGGCGCGGCTGGAGCCGGTGACGCCGGCCCTGGCCTGCTCGGCGCTGGCGTTCAACGCCTTCAATTACCGCGTCTGCGGGCAGGCCGGCTTCGAGGTCGTCGCGCGGCTGGCGCGCGAGGTGCCGGCCTGGCAGCTTACCTACGGCCGGCTGTCCGAGGCCATCGGCCTGCTCGATGCGTTGCAGGCGCAGACCGCCGCCGCCGCGCCCGGAGCCGGCCCGTGAACCTGCCGGTGAGCCGCTGGCCCGATCTGGCGTGGCTGCAGGCCCTGCAGCAGCCCGAGTCGGCCCTGGCCTGGACGCTGGCCGAGTGGGACCACCGCGTGCGCGTGGCGCGCCGCCTGCGCCTGCTGGGCCGACTGGCGGAGTCGGTGCTGGGCGCCGGGCTGGCCGACCGGCTGCCGCAGCCGGTGGCCCATGCCCTCCAGGCCGAAGCCCGACTGGCCCAGGCCCGCTGCCAGGCGCTGCTCTGGTGCCGCGAGCGCGCCGGCCAGGCGCTGGAGGGCCTGGACGCGCCGCTGGTGCTTCTCAAGGGCGCGGCCTACATGGCGCAGCGCCTGCCCAATGCCGCGGGGCGCATGCCCTCGGACCTGGACATCCTGGTGCCCGCCGCGGCGCTGCCCGAGGCCCGCCGCCGGCTCTTGGACGCGGGCTGGGAGGAGGTCGCGCTCGACGAGCACGACCAGCGCTACTACCGCGAGTGGAGCCACGAGCTGCCGCCGATGCGGCACGCACTGCACGCCATCGAGCTGGACGTGCACCACAACATCCTGCCGCCGGTGGCGCGCGACCGCGTCGATGCCGCCCTGCTGCTGCAGGCCGCGCGGCCGCTGGCCGACGCCGAGTCCGCGCCCTGGTGGGTGCTGGGCCCGGAGGACCAGGTGCTGCACTGCGCCGCCCACCTGGTGAACGATTCCGAGCACCGCGACCGCCTGCGCGACCTGGTGGACCTGCAGGTGCTGATGGCGGCGCACGGCGCGGCCGAGCGCGGGTTCGGCGCCCGCCTCGTGGCGCGCGCCCGGCAACTGGGCCTGCACGACGCGCTGGTGCTGGGCGCCGCGCTGGTGGCCGAGGGCCTGAAGGCGACGCTGGACCCGGCCCTGCAGCAGGCCGTGCAGCAGGCAATGGCGCAGCGCCGCCTGGCCACGCTGCAGCGGCGCTTCGCCACCGTGCTGGCGCCGCGCGACCCCGATGTCGAGCCCGGCCTGGGCGTGCGCCTGGCCGAGACCGCGCTGCTCGTGCGCCATCACTGGCGCCGCATGCCGCTGCCGCTGCTGGTGCGCCACGCCTGGCACAAGGTCTGGGCGCCGCGCAGGGCCGCCGACGCCGACACGGGCGACGCGTGACCGCTCGACGGGGCTGCCCGGCACTCGCCGCTTGATGAACAATCCGCCCCGCCATGCTGCGCGCCGAACTCGAACTGCTTGCCCCCGCCCGCGACGCCGACATCGGCATCGAGGCCGTCAACCACGGGGCCGACGCCGTCTACATCGGCGGCCCGGCCTTCGGCGCGCGCGAGAAGGCCGGCAACCCGCTGGCCGACATCGAGCGCCTGGTGCGCCATGCGCACCGCTTCGGCGCGCGCATCTTCGTGACCCAGAACACCATCCTGCGCGACGACGAGCTGTCCGCCGCCCGGCAACTGGCCTGGAGCCTGTGGAACATCGGCGTCGACGCGCTGATCGTGCAGGACATGGGCCTGCTGATGCTCGACCTGCCGCCCATCCAGCTGCACGCCAGCACGCAGACCGACATCCGCACCCCCGAGAAGGCGCGCTTCCTGCAGGACGCGGGCTTCTCGCAGATGGTGCTGGCGCGCGAGCTCACGCTGGCCGAGATCCGCGCCATCGAGGCTCAGGTCCAGGGCGCGGTGCTGGAGTTCTTCGTGCACGGCGCGCTGTGCGTGGCCTACAGCGGCCAGTGCTACATCAGCCACGCCCACACCGGCCGCAGCGCCAACCGCGGCAGCTGCAGCCAGGAGTGCCGGCTCCCTTACACCGTGACCGACGCGCAGGGCCGCGTGGTGGCCCACGACAAGCACGTGCTGAGCCTGAAGGACAACGACCAGAGCGCCAACCTGCACGCGCTGGTCGATGCCGGCATCCGCAGCTTCAAGATCGAGGGCCGCTACAAGGACATGGCGACGGTGAAGAACGTCACCGCGCACTACCGGCAGTTGTGTGACCGCGTGCTCGAGGAGCGCGCCGGCGGGCCCTCGCCGATCAGGGCCGCCAGCAGCGGCCGCTGCCGCCACAGCTTCGCGCCCGACCCGGAGCGTGCCTACAACCGCGGCGGCACCGACTACTTCGTGAGCGGCCGCAAGGACGACATCGGCGCCTTCGACACGCCCAAGCACGCCGGCATCGCCATTGGCCACGTCGCGAA
>JBILSW010000091.1:0-8479 GCA_044371895.1 Rubrivivax sp. | reverse complement strand
GCATCCGACCCGGGCGCCGGCAGGGGATCAGCCGGCGCGCCCCGCTGCCGTGGTGATGCGCGCCAGCCAGGTGGCGGCCTGCGGCTCCAGCATCGGCCACGTGAAGCGCCAGCGCCAGTTGCCGTCGGCCGTGCCGGGGCGGTTCATGCGGTGCCCGCTGTCCAGGCCAAGCACGTCCTGCAGCGGGAACAGCGCCAGCCGCGCCACGCTCTGGCTGGTGGCGCGGATCAGCGCCCAGTGGATGCGCGCCGCGTCGTTGCAGGCCAGGTACTCGGCCGCGAAGGCGCGCACCTCCGGGCGCGCGCCGGCCCACCAGCCGCAGGCGGTGTCGCTGTCGTGCGTGCTGCTGTAGGCCAGGGCGTGCGGCACGTGGTGATGCGGCAGGAAAGGGTGCTGCGCCTGCGCCGCGGCGCTGCCGTCGCCCCAGCCGTTGAAGGCCTCCTGCACGATGCGCATGCCCGGCAGGCCGAAGTCGTCGCGCAGCGCGACAACGTCGGGCGTGATGGTGCCGAGGTCCTCGGCCACCACGGGCAGGTCGTGGCCCAGCGCAGCGCGGAAGGCCTCGAACAGGGCCGGCCCCGGGCCCGGGGCCCAACGGCCCTCGCGCGCGGTGGGGCAGGTGGCCGGCACCTCCCAGTAGCCGGCGAAGCCGCGGAAGTGGTCCACGCGCACGAGGTCGGCCTGCGCCAGCGCGCGCTTCAGGCGGGCCACCCACCAGGCGTAGCCGTCCTCGGCCATCCGGTCCCAGCGGTACAGCGGGTTGCCCCAACGCTGGCCGTCGGGCCCGAAACCGTCGGGGGGCACGCCGGCCACCACCGTGAGTTGGTGGCGTTCGTCCATGAAGTACAGCTCGGGGCGCGACCAGACATCGGCGCTGTCGTGCGCCACGAAGATGGGCACGTCGCCCATGAGGAACACGCCGCGGCTTTGCGCGTACTCGCGCAGTGCGCGCAGCTGCTCGTCGAACTGCCACTGCACGAAGGCGTGAACGCGCATCGCCTCGGCGTGGGCCGAGCGGGCGGCGGCCAGCGCGCCGGCGTCGCGCCGCGCCAGCGGCCCGCCCCAGGCCCACCAGGGCTGGCCGTGGTGGGCGTCCTTGAGCGCGGCGAACAGGCACCACTCGTCCAGCCAGGCCTGCTCGGCGGCGCACCAGGCCTCGAAACGCCCGCGCTCGGCTGCCGTGCCGCGCGCAAAGAAGCCCGCGGCCGCCTGCTGCAGCCGCTGCCAGCGCCACGGCAGGGCAAGCTCGTAGTCGGCACCCGCGGCATTGAAGGGCGGGGCCGCGTCGAGCGCCGAGGCCGGCAGCCAGCCGGCACGCACCAGCGGCGCCAGCGCCAACAGGCCGGGGCTGCCGGCAAAGGCCGACGGGCACTGGTACGGAGAGTGGCCCGGCCCCACGGGGTTGACCGGTAGCACCTGCCACAGGCTCTGGCCGCACGCGGCCAGCCAGTCGACGAAGCGGCGCGCCTCGTCGCCGAGGTCGCCCTGGCCGTGCGAGCCCGGCAACGAGGTGAGGTGCAGGACGATGCCGGAACGGCGCGTGCTCAGGTCGAAGGGCATGGTGGCCTCGTCAGGTGGCGCCGGCAGCCGGGGCGCCGCGGCGGAGCAGGCGCAGCGAGCGCGGGGCCATGGCGGCGTCCGGGTCAGCAGGCGGGGCTGCCGCGGTGTCCAGCGCCAGCGCCCAGCGGGCGCCTTCCAGCGCCTCGGGCGGCAGCGGCCGCGGGTGGGGATCGGGGTTCAGCGCCAGCAGCCAGTCGCCGGCGCGCAGGGCCAGCGCCTCGGCCGCGCTGTCGTCGATGGCGAACACGCGCAGCGGCGCCTCGTGCCAGGTGGCGGGCACGCCCAGGGCACCGGCGCGCCGCAGCGCCAGCAGCTGCGCCACGAAGCCGGTGAGCGCCTCGTCGGCGCGGTCCCAGGCCAGCCAGCCCAGCGCGTTGTCCTGGTTCCAGGCGTTGTTGTTGCCCTGCTGCGAGTGGCCCAGCTCGTCGCCGGCCAGCAGCAGCGGCGTGCCCTGGGCCAGCAACAGCGTGGCCAGCAGCCCGCGCTGCACGGCGGCGCGCGCGGCCACGACGGCGGGGTCGTCGCTGCGGCCCTCGGCGCCGAAGTTGGCGCAGAGCTCGTCGTCGCGGCCGTCCCGGTTGTCTTCGCCGTTGGCGTGGTTGTGCTTGCGCGAGTGGGCCACGAGGTCGACCAGCGTGAAGCCGTCGTGGACGGTGACGAAGTTGACGCTGCTGGTGGGCGGGCGGCCGTCGCCCTGGTACAGCTCGGGCGAGCCCGCCAGGCAGGCCGCCAGCTCGCGCCGCGTCACGGGTGTCGGCGTGCCGCCGCGCGGCACCGGCAGGCCCAGCCAGAAGCCGCGCGCGGCGTCGCGGAAGCGGTCGTTCCACTCCTGCCAGGGCGCCGGGAAGCCGCCGACGCGGTAACCGCGCGGGCCGCCGTCCCAGGGCTCGGCGACGAGCATGGCGCCGTCCAGCGCCGGCTCGTCCTGCAGCATGCGGAAGAAGGCCGCGTCGCGCGCGAAGCGGCCGTCGGCGCCGCGGCCCAGCACGGGCGCGAGGTCGAAGCGGAAGCCGTCGACGCCCATCTCGCGCACCCAGAACACCAGGCTGTCGACGACGAAGCGCGCCACCCGCGGGTGCGCAGCGTTGACGGTGTTGCCGCAGTGGGTGAAGTCCACCAGCGTGCCGTCGCCGGCCACCCGGTACCAGCTCTTCTGGTCGAGCCCGCGGAAGGCGAGCGTGGGCCCGAAGTGGTTGCCCTCGGGCGTGTGGTTGCAGACCACGTCCATCACCACCTCGAGCCCGGCGTCGTGCAGCGCCGCCACCATCGCGCGGAACTCGTCGGCGACGGCCGTGGGGTCGTCGGGCCGCCGCGCGAAGCGCGGGTCGGGGCAGAAGAAGCCCAGGGTGTTGTAGCCCCAGTGGTTGACCAGCCCGGGCGGCATCATGGGTTCGCTCAGCCGAAGCTGCACCGGCAGCAGCGACAGCGTCGTCACGCCCAGGCGCTGGAAGTGCGCGATCGCCGCCGGGTGGGCCAGCGCCGCGTAGGTGCCGCGCAGCGCGGGCGGAATGCCCGGGTGGCGCATCGAGAAGGACTTGACCTGCAGCTCGTAGAACACGCGGGCGGCCGGCGCGTGGCGCGGCGCACGCTCGCGCCGCGCCGGCTCGCGCGGGGGCGCCACGCGGGCCTTCAGCGCCGTGGCGGCGTTGTCGGTCGCGTCCACGGCGTCGAAGGGCGAGGCGCCCAGCGGGTAGCCGTGGTGCTCGGGCCGCCACTCGAAACGGCCGCAGACCTCGCGCGCCCAGGGATCGAGCAGCAGCTTGGCGGGGTTGAAGCGGTGGCCCTCGCGCACGGCCTGCGGCCCGCGCGGCCCGTCGACGCGCAGCCCGTACACCAGCCCCGGCCCGGCGCCGGCCAGGAAACCGTGGAATACGCCGTCGGCGTCGCGGTGCAGGCGGTGGCGGGCCCGCTCCTGGGTGCCGCCGGCATCGAAAAGGCACCAATCGATCGCGGTGGCGTGGTCGGACCACACCGCCAGGTTCACGCCCCCGGCCACCGCGTGCGCGCCGAAAGGGCCGCGGCGGCCGGGAGCCAGGGTGCTCGCAAGACCCTCAATCATGTAGTAATGCTACATGGTGGATTCCCGAACGTCATCGCAAGTGCCTGATTCTTAATGGTTAACCATCAGTTCTGCGTGGCCGGGGCGTTTGGGCAACGGCGTTGGTGAACTGTATATTCATTACATCACCGCCAGGGCCCCGGCCCGGAGACAACGCAGTGGCCGAAGTCAAACTGGCCGGGGTCGGCAAGGCCTTCGGCGACGCGAAGATCCTGCACGGGATCGACCTGCACATCCGCGACGGCGAGTTCATGGTCTTCGTGGGCCCCAGCGGCTGCGGCAAGAGCACGCTGCTGCGCACCATAGCCGGGCTGGAGGACATCACCGAGGGCGAGCTGTCCATTGGCGGCCGCGTCGTCAACGACGTGCCGCCGGCCGAGCGCGGCATCGCGATGGTGTTCCAGAGCTACGCGCTATACCCACACATGAACCTGTTCGACAACATGGCCTTCGGGCTGAAGCTGGCAAAGGTTCCTGACGCCGAGATTCGCGACGCCGTCACCCGGGCTGCGAAGCTGCTGCACATCGAGCACCTGCTGGAGCGCAAGCCGAAGGACCTGTCGGGCGGCCAGCGCCAGCGCGTGGCCATCGGGCGTGCCATCGTGCGCAAGCCCGAGGTCTTCCTGTTCGACGAGCCGCTGAGCAACCTCGACACCGCGCTGCGCGTGAAGATGCGCTATGAGTTCGCCAAGCTGCACGAGCAGTTCAAGTCGACCATGGTCTACGTCACGCACGACCAGGTCGAGGCCATGACGCTGGCCGACCGCATCGTCGTGCTGCAGGCCGGGCGCATCGAACAGGTGGGCGCGCCGCTGGAGCTGTACGAGCACCCCTGCAACCTGTTCGTGGCCGGCTTCATCGGCAGCCCGGGCATGAACCTGCTCGACGCCACCGTGGCCGAGGCCTCGGCGCAGCACGCCGTGGTGCGCGTGAAGGGCAGCGACGAGCCCATCCGCTGCCTCGTGGACGCGGGTGCTGCCCGGCCGGGCGATGCGGTGAAGCTGGGCGTGCGCCCCGAGCACCTGCGCGCAGGCGAGGCTGCCAACGCCCTGGCCACCGAGGTGACCTTCGTCGAGAGCCTGGGCGGCATGAGCTACGCGTACTGCAGCCACCCCGGCGTGGCGGACGTGCTGACCTGTGCTGTCGAGGGCGACCGGCGCCTGGCCAGCGGCAGCACGCTGAGCCTGGGCGTGCCGCCCGAGAAAGCCTACCTGTTCGACGCCGACGGGAAGGCCTTCCGCCGCCTGGCCGCCGCACCCACCGAGCGCGCGCATGCGGCGTGATCGGGTGCTGGCCCGCGTGCTGGCCGCGGCCGCGCTGGCAATGACGGCGTCGGCCGTGGCCGCGCCAGGCAACTTGCGCCTGCTGGTGTGGATCAACGGCGACAAGGGCTACAACGGCCTGCAGAAGGTGGGCGATGCCTTCGCCGCGAAGAGCGGCGTGCCGGTGGTGGTGCAGCACCCCGAGGGCGCGACCGACAAGTTCCAGGCCGCCGCCGCCGCGGGCAAGGGCCCGGACATCATGTGCTGGCCCCACGACCGCGTGGGCGAATGGGCCAAGGGCGGGCTGATCGTTCCCGTGCGCCCGGGCCGCGCGCTGCGCGAGCGCATCGACGACGCAGCCTGGGCGGCCTTCACCTACCGCGGCGAGACCTGGGGCTACCCGATCGCGATCGAGGCCATCGGCCTCATCGTCAACAAGGCGCTGGTGCCTCAGCCGCCGACGAGCTTCGAGCAGATCATCGAGATCGACCGCCGGCTGAAAGCCCAGGGCAAGAGCGCCATCCTCTGGGCCTACAACAACAGCTTCTTCAGCTGGCCCCTGCTCGCCGGCCCCGGCGGCTACGTCTTCGGCCGCAACGCCCAGGGCGAGCTCGACCCCTCGCAGGTGGGCGTCAACACGCCCGGCGCGGTGCAGGGCGCGCAGATGCTCGAGCGGCTCGTCAGGGACGGCCACATGCCGCGCGGCGCGCGCTACGCCGAGATGGAGAGCGCCTTCGCCAAGGGCCAGGTGGCGATGATGATCAACGGCCCCTGGGCCTGGGACAACGTGCGCAAGGTCGGCATCGACTTCACCGTGGCGCCGCTGCCTTCCATCGGCGGCCAACCCAGCAAGCCCTTCGTCGGCGTGCTCGGCTGCATGATCACCGCACCCAGCAAGGTCAAGGACATCGCGCGCGAGTTCCTCGAGCACCACCTGCTGAAGGTCGAGAACCTCAAGATCGTCAGCGCCGACGTGCCGCTGGGCGTGCCGGCCGACAAGGCCTACTACGCCGAGCTGAGCAGCGACCCGAAGATCGCCGCGACCATGGCCAACGCGCGCGCCGGCGTGCCCATCCCGAACATCCCCGAGATGGGCCGCTTCTTCCCGGCCATCGACGCCGCGCTGGAGGCCATCACCAACGGCCGCCAGGCGCCCAGGGAAGCGCTCGATGGCGCCGCGGCGCGGATGAAGAGCCGATGAGCACGGCTGCCGCCCCACGCCCGTGGCTGCAGCACGGCATCGCCGCGCTCGCGAGCCTGGCGCTGCTGTGGCTGGTGTTCAACCTGTGGGCCGCCGGCCAGCCGCTGGTGGCGGTGGGCGTGCTGGCCTTCGGCTGCGCGGCGCTGGTGGTGTACGGCACGGCCACCTCGGTAGCCTGGAAGTACCTGTTCCCCGGCGTGGCGGGCATGCTGCTGTTCGTGGCCTTCCCGCTGGTCTACACGGTGCAGATCGGCTTCACGAACTACTCGTCGGCGCACCTGCTGTCGGAGGAGCGCTCGCGCGCCTACCTGCTCGACCAGAGCGTGGTCGACGAGGCGCGCGCGCGGCGGTACTCGCTGCACGCAGCAGGCAGCGCACTGCGCCTGCGCCTGGCGCCGGGCGAGGGCGGCGGCGAGCCGCTGGTGTCGCCGCCGCTGGACCTGAGGGCCCCGCCCGCCGCGCCGGTGGCGATGGCGCCCGAGGCCGGGCCGGCCGGGGGCCCGACGCTGAGCCCCGCGCTCGACCTGAAGGCGGTGATCGCGCAGCGCGAGGGCCTGCAGCGCCTGGCCCTGGCGCTGCCGGGCGGCGAGGTCCTGCGCTACGCCGGCCTGCGCGAGTTCGGCGTCGTCGAGCCGCTGTGGACGGCGCGCGCCGACGGCGCGCTGGTGCAGGCCGGAAGCGGCCGCGTGTTCGCGCCCAACCGCGAGACGGGCTACTTCGAGTCCGCCGCGCCCGACGGCAGCGTCGACCGCATCTCGCCCGGGTTCACCGTAGGCATCGGCTTCGCCAACTACAGCCGCATGCTGCTGGACGCCGACGTCCGCGGCCCCTTTGTCAGCATCTTCGTGTGGACCGTGGTCTTCGCGGGGCTGACGGTGCTGTTCGCCACGGCGCTGGGCATGTCGCTGGCGGTGCTGCTGGAGTGGGAGGGCCTGAAGCACCGCGCGCTGTACCGCACGCTGCTGTTCCTGCCCTACGCGGTGCCGGGCTTCATCAGCATCCTGGTGTGGAAGGGCCTGTTCAACCAGAACTTCGGCGAGATCAACGCCATCCTCGACGCGGTGTTCGGCGTGCGGCCGGCCTGGTTCGCCGACCCGATGCTGGCCAAGGCGATGATCCTGATCGTCAACACCTGGCTGGGCTACCCGTACATCATGATCCTTTGCTCGGGGCTGCTGAAGTCGATTCCGGCCGACCTGTACGAGGCCAGCGCGCTGGCCGGCGCCAGCCCCTGGGTGAACTTCTGGAAGATCACCGCGCCGCTGATCATCAAGCCGCTGACGCCGCTGCTGATCAGCGCCTTCGCGTTCAACTTCAACAACTTCGTGCTCATCAGCCTGCTCACCGACGGGCGGCCCGACTTCCTGAACACCAAGCTGCCGGCGGGCTCGACCGACATCCTCGTCAGCTACACCTACCGCATCGCGTTCACCGACAGCGGGCAGAACTTCGGCCTGGCGGCAGCGATCTCCACGCTCATCTTCATCCTGGTGGCGGTGATGGCGCTGGTGCAGCTGCGCTTCACGCAAAGCAACGAAGGGAGGCGCTGACATGCCCATCGTCACCGGCAAGAGCCAGCGCTGGCGCGCCTGGGCCGCTCACGGCGTGCTGTGGGTGCTGCTGGCCTTCACTCTGTTCCCGCTGCTGGCCGTGGTCAGCATCAGCCTGCGCCCGGGCAACTTCGCCACCGGCAGCATCATCCCCACGCAGATCAGCTTCGAGCACTGGCAGCTGGCGCTGGGCATCCCCGTCACCAACCCCGACGGCACGGTGACGCAGCCGCCCTTCCCGGTGCTGCTGTGGCTGTGGAACAGCATCAAGATCGCCACGATCTCGGCCTTCCTAATCGTGGCCATCAGCACCACCGCGGCCTACGCCTTCGCGCGGCTGCGCTTCGCCCGCAAACAGCTGATCCTCAACAGCATGCTGCTGCTGCAGATGTTCCCGGTGGCGGTGGCCCTGGTCGCCATCTACGCCATCTTCGAGGGGCTGGGCACGCAGGTGCCGTGGCTGGGCATCGAGACGCACGCCGGGCTCATCGTCGCCTACCTCGGCGGCGTGGCCATGCACATCTGGACGATCAAGGGCTACTTCGAGACCATCCCCGCGGAGATCGAGGAGAACGCCAAGGTCGATGGCGCGACGCACTGGCAGACCTTCCGCCACGTGCTGCTGCCGATGGCCGTGCCGATCCTGATGGTGGTGTTCGTGCTGGCCTTCATCGGCATCATCATCGAGTATCCGGTGGCCAGCATCCTGCTGCGCGAGGAGCCCAACCTCACGCTCGCCGTGGGCAGCAAGTTCTACCTGTACGAGCAGCGCTACCTGTGGGGCGACTTCGCCGCCGCGGCGGTTCTCTCGGGGCTGCCGATCACCCTGGTGTTCCTGCTGGCGCAG
>JBILSW010000090.1:0-8482 GCA_044371895.1 Rubrivivax sp. | reverse complement strand
CGCGGCTGCCGGGCCCCTGCTGCGGGGCCAGGTGGCGGTGTTCGCGGGCGTGAGCGGCGCCGTGCCGGCGGCCTCGGCCCTCGGCCTGCTGGGCGCGGTGGCGCTGCGGCGCACCAGCATCGTCGCCGAGGTGATGCCCGACTTCAGCCCCGCACGCGTGACCCCCGCGCACGGCCGAGTTCTCCGCCGTCATGGAGCGCACGCGCCGCGCCCGGCTGCGCCAGGGCGCGCTGAGCTGGGGCCTGTCCCACGACGCGGCCCAGCCCGGACGCTGCATCGAGGTCTTCGTCGACGAGAACTGGCTCGAGCAGCGCCTGGCTCTCCACCAGGGGCCCGAGCCGCTCCGGCTCGACCGCATGGTCGCCGATGGCCGGGCGGCCGCGCCGGATCCGTAGCCTCGCTACCATCCGCGGCCTTGCCCGTCGCCCAACCGCCGCCATGACCCACACTTTCGACTGGAGCGCTGGCTACGCCAGCCAGCGCGGCCCCGTTTTCGCCCGCAACGTCGTCAGCACTTCGCACCCGCTGGCGGCCCAGGCCGGCCTGCGCATGCTGCATGCGGGCGGCAACGCGGTCGACGCCGCGATCGCCACCGCGGCCGTGATGACCATCGTCGAACCCTGCAGCAACGGCCTGGGCTCGGATGCCTTCTGCATCCTCTGGGACGGCCGGCAGCTGCACGGCCTGAACGCCAGCGGCTGCGCGCCGCAGGCCTGGACGCCCGGGTACTTCCGCCGCAAGTACGACGCCGACGTCAAGGCCCCGGCCAAGCGCGGCTGGGACAGCGTCACCGTGCCCGGTGCCGTGGCCGGCTGGGTGGCCCTGAGCCAGCGCTTCGGCAAACTGCCCTTCGAGGACCTGCTGCAACCCGCCATCGAGGTGGCCGAGCGCGGCTACGCGGTGCCGGTGATCGTGCAGCAGAAGTGGGCCAATGCCGCGAGCCTGCCCGAGCTGACCACGCAGCCGGGCTTCGCAGAGACCTTCCTCCCGCACGGCCGGGCGCCGCAGGTCAGCGAGATGTTCCGCCTGCCCGATGCCGCGAAGACACTGCGCCTGATCGGGCGCACCCGGGGTGAGGCCTTCTACCGCGGCGAGATCGCCGCCGCCGCCGAGGCGCACGCCCGAGCCCACGGCGGCGCGATGACGGCGGCCGACCTCGCCGCCTACGCGCCCGAGTGGGTCACGCCGCTGGCCCAGGACTACCGCGGCCACACGCTGCACGAGATCCCGCCCAACGGGCAAGGCATCGCCGCGCAGATCGCCCTGGGCATCCTGCAGCACTTCGACATCGCCTCGCTGAAGGTCGATGGCACCGACAGCCAACACCTGCAGATCGAGGCCATGAAGCTGGCCTTCGCCGACGTCTACCGCCACGTCGCCGAGCCGCGCGCGATGCGCCTGACGCCGGCGCGGATGCTCGACCCGGCCTACCTGGCCGCACGTGCGAAGCTGATCGACCCCAGGCGTGCGCAGGACTTCGGCCCCGGCCACGGCCCCACGGGCGGCACCATCTACCTGAGCGCGGCCGACGCCAGCGGCATGATGGTGAGCTTCATCCAGAGCAACTACATGGGCTTCGGCAGTGGCGTGGTGGTGCCCGGCTATGGCCTGAGCCTGCAGAACCGCGGCCACGGCTTCACGCTCGACGAGAGCCGCGACAACGTCGTGGGCCCGGGCAAGCGGCCCTTCCACACCATCATCCCCGCGTTCCTCACGCGCGAGGGCCGGCCGGTGATGAGCTTCGGCATCATGGGCGGCGACATGCAGCCGCAGGCCCACCTGCAGACGCTGGTGCGCATGCTCGACTACCACCAGAACCCGCAGGCCGCCTGCGACGCGCCGCGCTGGCGCTGGTTCGGCGGCACGGTCAACGCCGAGCAGGGCTTCCCGGCGGCCACGGCGCAGGGGCTCCGCGAGCGCGGCCACCGCGTCGAGCCCTTCGCCGACAGCTACCAGGACTACGGCGCGGGCCAGTTCATCTGGCGGCTCGACGAAGGGCAGGGGGACGCCGCGGAGCGCGGCTACGCCGCCGCCAGCGACCCGCGCCGCGACGGCCAGGCCGCCGGGTTCTGAGTCCCGGGCACGCGCCGGTGAGGCTGGCCGACCTGCGCCCGGGCTGGCGCACCGACTTCACGCTGCACGCCGTCGCCGCCGAGGTGGGAGAGCGCGACGACTGCATCGTCGTGCGCACGCCCGGCAACCCCACGTTCTACTGGGGCAACTGCCTGCTGCTGGCCGAGCCACCGCGCGACGACGCGCTCGCCGCCTGGCTGGCCCGCTTCCAGGCCGAGATCGCCTCGCGGCAGCCGGCCTCGCGCCACGTGGCGCTGGGCGTCAACACGCCCTACGCCTGGGAGCAGCTGCCGGCCTGGCAGGCCGCGGGCTTCAAGCTGCACGTCAACGCCGTGATGCGCCTGCGGCCCGGCGGGCTGGCCGAGCGGCCGGCGCCGAAGGTGATGCCGGTGACGGTGCGGCCCATCGAGTGGCGCGGCCCGGGCGCCGAGGTCGAGGCCGTCGTCGACCTGCAGTGCGCCGACACGCACGGCTTCGAGCCCCTCGGCTATCGCGCCTACCGGCGCCGGGTCTTCGAGCACTTCGCCGTGCTGCACCAGCGGGGCCAGTGCGAGTGGTTCGGCGTCTGGGTGGGCGAGCCGGGGCAGGCGGTGCTGGCGGCCGACTGCGGGCTGCTGCGCGACCGCGCCGCGCCCGGGGCGACCGGCCGCTTCCAGCGCGTGGCCACGCACCCTGCGTGGCGCCGCCGCGGCCTGTGCTCGGCGCTGGTGCACCACGTCAGCCGCCACGCGCTGCTGGCCTGGCAGGTGGACGAGGTCGTCATGGTGGCCGACCCCGACGACGTGGCCATCGGCATCTACCGCGGCCTGGGCTACGCCGAGTTCGAGCGCGAGTGGTGCCTGGAGCGCCGCGCCCCCGAAGACCGGGCCGCATGACCGACCGCGCGGGCGCTTCGAGCGGCTGGCCCTGGGCCGGCCTGGCCATGGCCCTGGCCGGGGCCATCGCCTTCAGCGGCAAGGCCATCATCGTCAAGCTGGCCTACCGCCACGGCGTGGACGCGGTGACGCTGCTGATGTACCGCATGCTGTTCGCGATGCCGCTGTTCGTGGCCCTGGCCTGGTGGGCGGGGCGTGGCCGGCCGGCGCTGACGCGGGACGACCTGCGCGTGGTGGCGCTGCTGGGCTTCAGCGGCTACTACCTTGCGAGCTTCCTCGACTTCGCCGGGTTGCAGTACATCAGCGCAAGTCTGGAGCGGCTGATCCTGTACCTGAACCCTACGCTGGTGCTGGCCCTGGGCGCGCTGCTGTACGGCCGTCGCATCACCGGGCGACAGGCGCTGGCGCTGGCCGTGAGCTACGCTGGCGTGCTGCTGGTCTTCGGCCACGAGCTGCGCTTCAGCGGGGCCGACACGCTCGTCGGCGCGGCGCTGGTGTTCGGCAGCGCGCTGAGCTACGCCGTCTACCTGGCGCTCAGCGGCGAGCACGTGCTGCGCCTGGGCGCGCTGCGCCTGACCGGCTGGGCCACCAGCGTCGCCTGCGTGCTGTGCATTGGACAGTTCCTGCTGCTGCGGCCCCTGCAGGCGGCGGTGGTAGCGCCCGAGGTGCTGGCGCTGTCGCTGCTGAACGCGCTGCTGTGCACCTTCGCGCCCGTCATCCTGGTGATGATGGCCATCGAGCGCATCGGGGCCGCCCTGACCGCGCAGACCGGCATGATCGGCCCACTGTCGACGCTGCTGCTGGGCGTGTGGCTGCTGGGCGAGCCCTTCAACCACTGGATCGCCGCCGGCACGGTGCTGGTGCTGGCGGGCGTGGCCCTGCTCGCGCGCGCGCGCTGAAGTTTTCAACCCTGGAGGAGGTTCCGCAGATGGACATGGGCATCACGGGCTGCTGGGCGCTGGTGTGCGCCGCCAGCAAGGGCCTGGGCCGCGCCTGCGCCGAGGCGCTGGCGGCCGAGGGCGTCAACGTCGTCATCACCGCGCGCGGCGCCGAGGCGCTGGAGGCCACGGCCGCGCAGCTGCGCGAGCGCTTCCCGGCGGTGAGCGTGCGCACGGTGGCGGGCGACATCACCACGCCCGAGGGCCGGGCCGCGGCGCTGGCGGCGGCGCCTCGGGTGGACATCCTCGTCAACAACGCCGGCGGCCCGCCGCCGGGCGACTTCCGCGACTGGGACCGCGAGGCCTGGATCAAGGCGATCGAGGCCAACATGCTCACCCCCATCGAGCTGATCAAAGCCACGGTGGACGGCATGGCCGAGCGCGGTTTCGGGCGCATCGTCAACATAACCTCGGCGGCGGTGAAGGCGCCCATCGACATCCTGGGCCTGAGCAACGGCGCGCGCAGCGGCCTGACGGGCTTCGTGGCCGGCCTGGCGCGACAGCCGCGCATCGCCAGCCGCAACGTCACCCTCAACGCGCTGCTGCCCGGCCCCTTCGAGACCGACCGCCTGCGCGCCACGATGGCCGGCGCCGCCGCCAAGGCCGGCAAGTCCATCGAGGCGGTGATGGACGATCGGCGCGCGCTCAACCCGACCCGCCGCTTCGGCACGCCCGCCGAGTTCGGCGCGGCCTGCGCCTTCCTGTGCAGCGCGCATGCGGGCTACATCACCGGCCAGAACATCCTGCTCGACGGCGGCGCGTACCCGGGCACGTTCTGACGGAAGGGGCGGCGCGCCGGATTCTCAGCGCGCCGGTAGCCGCACGCTGACCACGATCCCGCCCACGATCAGCCCGAACGCCGCCGCGTGGTAAGCCTGGGGGGGCTCGCCCAGCACCAGGGTCGACAAGAGCGCCGTGAACAGCGGCGTCAGGTTGTTGAAGAACGCCGCCAGCGCCGGCCCGCCCTCGGCCACGCCCAGGCCCCAGCAGCGGTGCGGTTCAGTAGGCCACGATGCTGGCGCCCAGCGACACGTACACCAGCGCCGCGGCCACGCCCCAGCTCCATCGAATGGGTGCGGCGCCCAGGGCCTGCTCGCCGGCCGTGAAGACCGAGGCCGCCAGCAGCCCGAACAGCGTCTGCACGAGCAGGAAGCCGGCCCAGTCCCAGGGCGGGCGGTTCGGCCCCTGCATGTGGGCCGGAGGCCGCGCCAGCAGCCAGCTGTAGAAGGCCCAGCCGATGATCGCCACCAGGATGAACAGGTCGCCCGGCACGAAGCGCACCGACAGCAGCGTGTGCCAGGAGCCGCGGCCGATGACCAGGGCCACCCCCGCCAGCCCCAGCGCCGCGCCGGCCAGCTGCCGCCGCGTCGGCCGCTCGCCGTAGGCCAGCGCCCCCACGGCCAGCATCCACACCGGCAGGCTGGCGGACACCAGCGTCACGTTGATCGATCAGCAGCGCCAGGCGGGGCGTCAGCGTCATGCGCGGTCGCCAGGCAGCGCCGGCATCGACGTGCCGCAGTTCCAGCACAGCTCGAACGGGCCGTCGATGATCTCCTGGCAGCCGGGGCAGGCCCAGTGGCGGTGCGGGGCATGGCGAAGCTCGTCCAGCACCTGCAAGGCCCGGGCGTGCGAGCGGTCGTCGAGCACCCAGATCTCGGGCTGGCTCTGGTCGGGCGGGATCTCCCCGGCGATCGCGCAGGCGTTGGCGCGCATGACCTGGCAGTCGATGCCGGCGCTGCCGAGCATGTCGGTCCACAGCGTGGCCAGCGCAAGGTTGGGGGCGTGGGCGAGGCGCTTCATCGGGCGACCCGATCGTGACATGCGGCGGGATGGCCCGGCGCTGCCGTCGGGCGCGCGGCTTGGCGTAACCTTTACGCTCCCGATCGACCCGCCGCAGATCCGACGCATCCGAGGAGACCCCCATGCCCCGCGCCATCCAGATCACCGCCTTCGGCGGCCCCGAGCAGATGCAGCTCGTGGAACTGCCCGTGGGCGAACCCGGCCTCGGCGAGATCCGCATCCGCCACCACGCCTGCGGCCTGAACTACATCGACGTCTACCAGCGCACCGGCCTGTACGCCAACCCGCTGCCGCTGACGCTGGGCATGGAAGGAGCCGGCGTCGTCGAGGCCGTCGGCGAGGGCGTCACGCACCTGAAGCCCGGCGACCGCGCGGCCTACGCCAGCAACCCGCCAGGCAGCTACAGCGAGGCGCGGGTCATGACCGCCCGCTGCGTGGTCAAGCTGCCCGATGCGATCGGCTTCGACACAGCGGCCGGCATGATGCTCAAGGGCCTGACGGCGCAGTACCTGCTCAAGAAGACGCGGCCCGTGGAAGGCCTGGAACCGGGCGACTTCGTGCTGTTCCACGCCGCGGCGGGTGGCGTGGGCCTCATCGCCTGCCAGTGGGCCCGGGCCTTGGGCTTGCAGCTCATCGGCACCGCCGGCAGCGCCGCCAAGTGCGAGCTGGCTCTGGCGCACGGGGCCGCGCACATGATCGACTACAGCCGCGAGGATTTCGTGGCGCGCGTGAAGGACATCACCGGCGGCCGTGGCGTGAAGGTGGTGTACGACTCGGTGGGCAAGGACACCTGGGAGGGCAGCCTGAACTGCCTGCGCCCCTTCGGCCTGATGGCCAGCTTCGGCAACGCCAGCGGCCCCGTGGCGCCGTTCGCGCCCGGCATTCTCGGGCCCAAGGGGTCGCTCTACGTCACGCGGCAGACGCTGTTCACCCACATCGCCACGCGCGAGGCCACGCAGGCCATGGCCGACGACCTGTTCGCGGTGGTGGGCAGTGGAGCGGTTACCATCCGAATCGACCAGCGCTACCCGATGGCCGACGCGGGGCAGGCGCACCGCGACCTGGAGGCGCGCAAGACGACCGGCTCGACCGTCCTGCTGCCCTGAACGGCCGCGGGGCCAGGCCGCATGCCGCGGTTGCCGGCCACCCGGGGCCGAGGACTCAGTTGTCGAACTTGTAGTCGGTCTTGGCCCGCTTGCGCAGCTCTTCCTGGAAGGCCTGAGCTTGCATCTGCTCGAGGCGCTGCTTTACCTGGTCCTTGACCTCGGCGAAGGCCGGGAAGGGGGCCTCGCGGGTGTCCTCAAGTCTGATGATGTGCCAGCCGAACTGGCTCTTCACGGGCGCCTCGGTCATCTGGCCCTTCTGCAGACGGACCATGGCCTGGCCGAACTCCGGCACGTAGCTGTCGGGCTTTGCGAAGTCGAGATCGCCGCCATTGGCGCCCGAACCCGGATCCTTGCTGTTCTTCTTGGCCAGTTCCTCGAAGCTGGCGCCAGCCTTGATCTGCGCGATCAGGGCCTTGGCCTCGGCCTCCTGCTCTACCAGGATGTGGCGGGCGCGGTACTCGGTGCCGGTGGCCTGTGCCTTGAACTTGTCGTACTCGGCCTTGGCCGCGGCGTCGGTGATGGGGTTCTTGCGCTTGTGGTCCTCGAACAACTCACGGATGAGCAGGCTCTGCCTTGCCAGATCCATCTGCGCCCGGAACTCGCGCGAGGCGCCAATGCCGCGCTTCTCGGCCTCCTGGGCGAAGATCTCGCGCAGCACGAGCTGGTCTCGCGCCTGCTTCTCCATCTCGGGCGTGACGGCCTGGCCGCTGCGCGTGGCCTGCAGAAGGAGCGTCTCCATGCGTGCCTTGGGCACCGGCTTGCCGTTGACGATGGCGATGTTCTGCGCGGCCGCCGGCAGGGCGGACAGGAAGGCGGCAAGCACGAGCGCGCGGGCGGCGATGGGTTTGATCTGCATGGGTGAGGAAGTTGCGACCGGTGAAAGGTGCCGCGTCGGATCGCGGCAGTGGCGCGAAGTTCAGTCGTCGCCGGGTGCCCTCGCGTCCAGCGCCAGCGCGTGAATACCCTGACTGGCCAGGGGGCCAACAGCATCATAAACGAGGCGGTGCCGCGCCACGCGCGACAGCCCTGCGAAGCGCGCGCTGCGGATGTTCACGCTGAAGTGCCGGCCCTCGCGGGCCCCGGCGTGGCCGGCGTGGAGGTGGCTGTCGTCCTGCACCTCCAGCCGCTCGGGGGCCAGGGCGGTCTGCAGTCGCGCGGCCAGTTCCTCGGCGGTCATGGCCGGGCTCAGAGCCGCGTCTCGCCGCCGTCGCGCGGCGTGAAGTCGATGGCGGCGGAGTTGATGCAGTAGCGCTCGCCAGTGGGCTCGGGGCCGTCGGGGAAGACGTGGCCGAGGTGCGAGCCGCAGGTGCGGCACCGCACCTCCACGCGGACCATGCCGTGGCTCTTGTCGACGACGCGCTCGATGACCTCGGCGCCGGCCGCCGTGTGGTAGCTGGGCCAGCCGCAGCCGGCGTCGAACTTGGTGTCGCTCTCGAACAGCACCGTGCCGCAGCCCACGCAGCGGTACTGGCCGTCCTCCCAGTGGTCCCAGTAGCGCCCGGTGAAGGCGCGCTCCGTGGCGGCATGGCGCGCCACCTGGTACTGCATTGCATCGAGCTGGGCGCGCCACTCGGCATCGGGCTTGCGGACCGGGTAGCGGGGGTCGTCGTGGTCGTGGGGGTGGCTCATGGCGAATGGGCGCTGGCGGCGACTGCCGCGACGCTGCCGATTGTGGTCCGCGCGAGATACC
>JBILSW010000051.1:0-10778 GCA_044371895.1 Rubrivivax sp. | reverse complement strand
CATGGCCGACGTGCAGCGCCTGATCCAGGTGCTGCACCGGCTGGTGGACGGCGGCCACAGCGTGGTCGTGATCGAGCACGACCTCGACGTCGTGGCCGAGGCCGACTGGGTGGTCGACCTCGGGCCCGAGGGCGGCGGCGCCGGCGGCCGGCTGGTGGCCGAGGGCCCGCCCGAGGCCGTGGTGGCGCGCGGCACCCACACCGGGCGCGCGCTGGCGCCGGTGCTGGCGCGGGGCTGAAGCAAACGCGGCCCTCGCGGGCCTCGCGCGGGTTCAGCGGCGGCGCTTCACCCACCAGGTGAACACGCCCGTCATGGCCATCAGCGGCCACAGCAGCGAGCACAGCAGCACCCACGGGAACAGGCGCTGCATCGGATCGCGGTCGTCCGATGCCGAACGCCGCGTGTGGCCCTCGCTGAACAGGTGGCGGTTGGCGTGTGTGGCCAGGCCGAACAACGACCCGAACACGACGAACAGCACGATGAACGTGGCGGCACCCATGGCGCACTCCCGCAGTGTGAACAAGGCGTGCAGTCTTGCGCGGATCGGTGCTGGAATCAAGTGGGATTGACACTATGGAATGTCAAGACAAGCTTTCACTGTCGGCAGGAATCCGAAGCCGCTGCAAGCCGACAAGGCGCGATGGATCACATAGGCGATGCCGCCGAGCGCGGCGCCGAACGGCAGGTCGATGAGGTAGTGCTGCTTGGTCATGACGCACGAGACGGCGATCAGCAGCGGGAAGGCGAAGGCCCAGGGCCCGAGAGTGGCCTGCGCGTGCAGGGCCGTCAGCGTGGCCACTGAGACATGCATGCTGGGGAAGCAGTTGGTCGCGCCGTCGAAGTTGCGCACGAATCTCAGGAAGCGCACCGACGCCTCGTTGGCCACCGCCTGGCTGCGCCAGTGCGGCGGCGTGGCGACCGGAAAGGCGGCGAAGCACGCCACCTGCATCGCCAGCAGCACGATGAAGCTGAAGGCCATGCGCGTGAAGTGACCGGGCGAGGTGGCGATCAGGTTCAGGTACAGGATCGCCGGGTAGTAGAGGAAGCTGTAGACCCAGGACCAGCCGGGGCGGAACGGGATGCGCTCGTCGATCGCGAAGTGGAAGTGCCGTGGCGGGCGCAACAGGTGGCGCTGAGTGAAGAAGTAGAACTGGTAGGCGCCGACGATGAGGACGACGCTCAGGATCAGGTCGATACCGATGTCCAGGGCACTCAAGCCGCCTCCCCACCTTGCGGCGACCGCGCGGTCGCCTCCGGCTCAGTGTGTTGGCCGGTCCGCGCTTGGTCAAGCGGCGACGGCACACCGGCTCAGCGCCGCCACAGCCGCCAGCCCAGCAGCGCGCCGATCACGGCCGCGTACACGCCCACTTCGGCGAAGTCGTTCTTGCCCGCGCGCATCCAGAAGAAGTGCAGCAGCGCCAGCAGCGCCGCCGCATAGACCGCGCGATGCAGGGCCTGCCAGCGCGCCGGCCCCAGCGCACGGATGGCGCGGTTGAACGAGGTCGCGGCCAGCGGCAGCATCAGCAGCAGCGCGGCCGTGCCGACGAGGATGAAGTTGCGCTTGGCGATGTCGGGCAGGATGAGGCCGAGGTCCAGCCCCATGTCGAGCCAGGCGTAGCACAGGAAGTGCAGGCTGCCGTAGAAGAACGCGAACAGCCCCAGCGTGCGCCGCAGCCGCGCCAGCGCCGGCAGCCCGAAGGCCTGCCGCAGCGGCGTGACGGCCAGCGCCAGGCACAGGAAGCGCAGCGTCCAGTCGCCGGTGCCGCGGATCAGCGCCTCGGCGGGGTTGGCGCCCAGCGTGTCCGTCACGGCGCCGTGCAGCAGCGCCGCGAAGGGGGCCAGCGACAGCGCGAAGACCGCCGGCTTGGCCAGGGGGTGCAGGAGCCCGCGCTGCAGGCGTGGCGCCGCCACGGCCTCAGAAGAGCTTGCGCAGGTCCATGCCGGCGTACAGCTGCCCCACCTGGGGCTCGTAGCCGTTGAACATGAGCGTCGGCCGCCGCTTCGCGAACAGGCCGCCCTCGTCGCCGATGCGGCGCTCGGTAGCCTGGCTCCAGCGGGCGTGGTCCACGCGCGGGTTCACGTTGGAATAGAAGCCGTACTCGTGCGGCGCGGCCAGTTCCCAGCTCGTCTTGGGTTGCGCCTGCACGAACCGGATGGCCACCAGGCTCTTGCCGCTCTTGAAGCCGTACTTCCAGGGCACCACCAGTCGCACCGGCGCGCCGTTCTGGTTGGGCATCACCTCGCCGTACATGCCGAAGGCCAGCATGGTCAGCGGGTGCCTGGCTTCGTCCATGCGCAGGCCCTCGACGTAGGGCCAGTCGAGCACGCTCGAGCTCAAGCCCGGCATCTGCGCGCGGTCGGCCAGCGTCACGAACTGCACGAACTTCGCGTTTCCCGTGGGCTCGACGCGCTTGATCAGCTCGGCCAGCGACCAGCCCACCCAGGGGATGACCATGCTCCAGCCCTCGACGCAGCGCAGCCGGTAGACGCGCTCCTCCAGCGGCGCGAGCTTCAGCAGCGCGTCGATGTCGAAGCGGCCGGGCCTGGCGACCTCGCCTTCCACCGACACCGTCCAGGGCCGGGTCTTCAGCGTGTGGGCGTAGCGGGCCGGATCGCTCTTGTCGGTGCCGAACTCGTAGAAGTTGTTGTAGGTGCTGGCGTTGACGTAGGCGGTGATCTTCTCCACCGTGCTGGCGCCGGGCACGGCGCTGGACGCGCCCGGCAGCGGCGCCAGCTTGCCTGGGCGCGGGGTCTGCGCGGCGACCGGCAGCGCCACCGCGGCGGCGCCGGCGGCAGCCAGCCACTGCCGCCGGTTGAGCGCCAGATCGCGCGGCGTGATCTCGGACGGCACAGGGTGCTGGAAGCCGCGGTCGGGGATGAAGTGCATGGTGCGGATGCTCTCGGCGTGCGGTCTTGCGCTGGGTCGTTGCCCGCCTCGCCCGGGTTACAGCTCGCCGTACGAGTGCAGGCCCGAGAGGAACATGTTCACGCCCAGGAACGCGAAAGTCGTGATCGCCAAGCCCACCAGCGCCCACCACGCGCTGACCGCGCCGCGCAGGCCCTTCATCAGGCGCATGTGCAGCCAGGCGGCGTAGTTCAGCCACACGATCAGGGCCCAGGTTTCCTTCGGGTCCCAGCTCCAGTAGCCGCCCCAGGCCTCGGCCGCCCACAGCGCCCCCAGGATGGTGGCGATGGTGAAGAAGGCGAAGCCGATCGCGATCGCCTTGTACATCACGTCGTCGAGCACCTCGAAAGACGGCAGCCGCGCCGCGATGCGGCCGCGCAGCGAAAGGATGCCGGCCACCAGCAACGCGCTGACGCCGAAGTACACGGCCCAGTAGGTGGACAGCGGGTCGACGCTGCGGCGGAACACCATCGGCTCGAAGCACAGCACCACGCCCAGCAGCCACAGCGGCGCCAGCTTCCACCAGCGCGTCTCGGCGGCCTGCTGCTTGATCAGGTAGGCGAAGGCCACCATGGCCGCGATCGCGAAGGTGCCGTAGCCCACGAAGTTGGCCGGCACGTGCACCTTCATCCACCAGCTCTGCAGCGCCGGCACCAGCGGCTGGATGGCGTGCGCCTCGCGCACCAGCGTGTACCACAGCAGGAACCCGACGGCCGCGCTGACGATCAGCATCGCGAAGGCGCCCAGCGCGCGTGTGCGGTAGTGCTGCTCGTAGTACAGGTAGAACAGCGTCGTCATCCAGCAGAACAGCACGAACACCTCGTAGAGGTTGCTCACCGGGATGTGGCCGATGCCGGTGCCGATCTGGTGGCTCTCGTACCAGCGCACGAGCGAGCCGATCAGCGCCATCACCACGGCCGACCAGGCGAACAGGCTGCCGAGCTTGAGCGCGGTGTTGTCGCCCGCGTCGCCGCCGGCAGTGCTGTCCCCCGCCCCGGCCAGGCGCGGCGCCAGCAGGCCGACCCAGTACAGCAGCGTGCTCAGGAAGAACAGCAGGCTCATCCACAGGATGGCGCTCTGGCTGGACAGGAAGTACTTCAGCAGGAACACCTTCTCGCCGGCCGAGAGATCGGCGCCGAAGTCGTCGGTCGTGCGCGCGTACAGCGCGATGGCGAGCAGCACCGAGGCGCCCACGCCCAGGCTCAGGCCGCGCAGCGGGCTCCAGAACCAGCCCAGCGCGATGAGGCTGGGGGCGGTGAGCGCGAGGATCCAGGTCTCGTAGACGTCGAGCTTGCTGCCGTAGCGGTGGAACGCGTACGCCGTGCCGGCCACCACGAGGGCGGCGAAGATCCAGTCGAACGCCGTGCGCCGCGCCAGCGGGTTGGCGCTGCGCCCCAGGATGAGCGTCGTCGTGTTCATGCGGCAGTCTCCTTCAGCAGCGCCTGCTTCAAGCGCTCGAACTCATGGTCGCCGTCGAGCGTGCGGCGCGTACTCGACAAGGCGGTGGTGATCCGGGTGCGCCCGGCGTCGGCGGGCGTGGCCGGGTCGGGTTGCAGCCACACCCACAGACGGCGGTCGCGCACGTAGAGCATGACGAACACACCGATGATCAGCAACGCGCAGCCCACGTAGACGAGCGTCTTGCCCGGGGCGCGCGCCACCTGGAAGACGCTGGCCTGCACCTGCTTGAAGTCGGCGAGCTGGAAGACCATCGGCGCCGGGTAGAAGTAGCTGTCCGACAGCGAGGTGACCGCCAGCATCATGAAGCGCTCGGCGTCCGCGCCGGGCACCAGCGGCTTCAGGCCGGCTTGCTCGCGCGTCAGGTTGGTCAGCTCGAACAGCGCGCCGTTCAGGATGCGGAGCATGACCTCGCTGACGCGCTGGCGGTCGGCCTCTGGCACCGTGCTCTCGAGGAAGTCGGCCAGCGACTGCACGCCGCTGACGCGCTGGCCCTGCGTGGCGGGCAGCTTGCCCTGCTCGACGCCGGCGAACAGGCCCAGCACGCGGCGCGTGGTGCCCAGCAGCTGCTCCGCCATCTCGGGGCGCTCGCCGGGCGCCGCCAGCGCCACGTAGCGGCGCGCGGCGCGCTCGCGCTGGGCGGGATCGTCGAGCGCGGCGCGCAGGCGCATCCAGCCGTCGAGGCGGCCCTGCTCGTCGGCCGGCACGCGCAGGTAGCGGAAATCGTCCTGCGCCGTCTCGCGCATGCCGAACAGGAACACGCTGGCCCCTTCCAGCGTCACCGGCGACATGAAGTTCTGGAACTCGCGGGCCTGGCCGGCGGCGTCGCGCAGCCGGTAGGTGATGCTCGGCCCGATGTTGGTGAGGTCGCGCTTGGTGACGACCTTGTCACCGGCGCCCAGGCGCTGGTCGAGCGAGTGCACGAGGTCGACCCGGCGCACGTCGGCGCCGGCGGCGTCGGGGCCCGAGGCCATCAGGTTCTCGACGTTGATCACGCGCAGCGTGGCGAACTCCAGCGTCTTCTTCTCCTCGCCGCTGGGGCCCGTGCTGACCAGCTGCGTCGAGCCCCCGATGGTGCCCTTGACCTCGAAGGGCTCGCCCGGCCCCAGCGGGTGGGCGCGCAACGTGACGCTGGAGCCGCCGTCGTCGAAGCTGCTCTGGTAGATGGCGATGCCGCGGTGGTAGGCCGGCTTGTTGACCTCGACGCGGTGCTCGATCTTCTCGCCGGTCTCGCGGTCGTGGACGACGATCTCGCTGGCGAACAGCCGCGGCATGCCGGTGGGGTAGTACTCGACGATGAAGCGCTTGAGCTCCACGTCGAAGGGCAGGTCCTGCAGCACCACGCCGCCGGGCATGGTGAGCACGGCTGTGCCGGCGGTCATGCCCTCGGGCACGAACAGGTTGCCGCGGAAGGTGGGGTTGCTGGCCGAGAGCCGGTGCTGCTCGGGCACGTCGGGGATCAGGCCGCCGCCGGAGAACACGCTCTTGCCCAGCACGGCCATGGTGGTGCGCACCATCATGTCGCCGTCGAGCAGGCCGCCGATGCAGATCAGCACGATGGCGCCGTGGGCGGCCAGGTAGCCGATCTTGTTCGGCCGGCCCTTGCGCGCGGCGATCATCACGCCGTGGGCGCGCGTCTGGACCTTGGCGTGCCAGCCCTGGGCCACGAGCAGGCCGCTGACGCGCGCCACCGCCTCGGCCGGCGCCTCGGCCACCACGGCCTGGCCCTTGTGCGCGAAGGCCATGAGGCTCTGCTCGCGCACGCCTTCCTTGTACTGCGACCAGTCGCTGACGATCTTGGGCAGGTTGCGCGCGATGCACAGGCTGGTGGACAGCACCAGGAAGGCCAGGATCAGCAGGAACCACGGCGCGCTGTACACCGTCTGCAGCTGCAGCGCGCCGAAGACGTCGGCCCAGAACGGCCCGAACTGGTTGACGTAGTTGATCGCCGGCTCGTTCTGCTTGACCACCGTGCCGATGACGCTGGCGATGCAGATGACGGAGAGCAGCGAGATCGAGAAGCGCATCGACGAGATCAGCTCGACGGCCTCGCGCAGCGCGTTCGAGCCGGAGCGGACCTCGACGCCGGACGTGGATACAGCCATGCCGCGGATTATGGGCGCCGCGACCGCGCAAGGCGGCTGCGCAAACGCAAAGGGTCGGCGCGAGGCCGACCCTGGCGGGGGGTTGAACCGGGCTTCGGGCGGGCTTCAGCGCAGGCCGGCAGCGAAGTCGGAAACGGCCTTGATCTCGCGCTCGTTCATCTTGCCCGCGATGGTCATCATCT
The DNA here is from genome assembly GCA_044371895.1 of Rubrivivax sp. Lineage (GTDB taxonomy): Bacteria > Pseudomonadota > Gammaproteobacteria > Burkholderiales > Burkholderiaceae_C > Rubrivivax. The sequence goes on along the minus strand of JBILSW010000051.1, from coordinate 4,128 downwards.
GCGCGTTGTTGGCGCGCTCGCCCAGGCGGAAGGCGTTCATCTGCGCCTCGGTGTAGGCGGCGTGCTGGCCGGCGATGCGCGGGTACTGCGCCGGGATGCCGCTGCCCGCCGGGCCGTGGCAGGCCGTGCAGGCCGGCACGCCCTTGGCCTTGATGCCGCCGCGCCAGATGGCCTCGCCCAGCGCGACCGTGTCCTTGTTGCCGGCGAAGCCCTTGGGCGCGGGCTTGCTGGCGTAGAACGCCGCAATGTGCTTCATGTCCTCTTCGGACAGCCCCGCGGCCAGGCCCTGCATGATGGCGTTGCGCCGCTTGCCGCTCTTGAATTCGGCCAGCTGCTTGACGATGTACTCGGGGTGCTGGCCCTGCAGGATGGGGTTGGCAGGCGCCCCACGCGTGCCGTCGGCCGTGTGGCAGGCCAGGCAGGCGGCAGCCAGCTGCTGGCCGCGGGCGACGTCGGCCTTGAACGCCGGTGGCGCCGGCGTGGCGGCCTGCAGCGTGGCAGACACGAGCAGGGTGGCCGTGGCGACGAGGACCGGGCGGGCCTTGTTGCTCCGGGAAAGGGCGTTCAGCAGCTTCATGCAGGGGCTTTCGGGGGCGGGCGTTCCCGCGGCGGCAAAACCACGGGCCGGACAAACCCGTAAATTTTACAATGCACCATGACAACGTCCTTTCGTGCCCCCCCGGCCGGCGCTGCGGCCGCGCCAAGCCCGCGTCAAGCGGCCGCCGCCGTGTCGCCTCAGGCGCGCTCGGCCATGGCCTGGCTGCACGGGGCGCGCTTTCTCACCACGGGCAGCCGGCTCGACCAGCTGCCCGTGGGCGACCTGCCCGAGATCGCCTTCGTCGGCCGCAGCAACGCCGGCAAGAGCAGCGCCATCAACCGCCTGACGCAGCACAGGCGGCTCGCCTTCGCCTCGCGCACGCCGGGGCGCACGCAGCACATCAACCTGTTCGACCTCGGTCCGCGCGAGGCGCCCGAGGCACGCCTGGCCGACCTGCCGGGCTATGGCTACGCCGCCGTGGAGCGCGCTGCCAAGCTGCGTTGGCAGGAGGTGATGGCGCAGTACCTCGAGCTGCGCCGGGCGCTGCACGGCGTGGTGCTGCTGGCCGACGCGCGCCTGGGCCTGACCGACCTCGACCAGCGCCTGCTGGACCTGGTGGCACCGCGCGTGGCCAACGGCGAGGTCCGCCTGCTGCTGCTGCTGACCAAGGTCGACAAGATCAACCGCTCCGAGGCGCAGCAGGCCTTGCGCGCCGCCACCGAGGCGCTGGCGCCCCTGGGCACCGAGGCCGCCGACATCGGCGTGGGCACCTTCTCGGCGCTGTCGGGCCAGGGCGTGGCCGATGTGGCCGAGGCCCTGCGCGGCTGGATCGCGCCGCCGCCAGCACCGGCCGGCAGCCTGCCTGCGGCGCCCGTCGCCGAGCCCGGGTCATGACGCCGCCCGTCGCCATCCGCCTGGGCGAGGCCCGCCTGCCCGACGGCACCGTGCTGGCCTGCCGCAGCGCCGGCCAGGGCCCGGCGCGCGCGGTGCTGCTGCACGGGTTTCCGGAGGCCGCCTTCGCCTGGGACGAGGTGCTGCGCCGCCTGTCCCCGCGCCACGCCGCGCTGGCGCCCAACCAGCGCGGCTACCCTGGCAGCTCGGCACCCGCGGGCGACGCCGCCTACCGCGCGCCCAACCTCGTGGCCGACCTCGCGGCCCTGATCGAGCAACTCGGCGCCCCGCTGCCGCTGCTCGTGGCGCACGACTGGGGCGGCGCCGTGGCCTGGAACCTCGCGGCGCAGCGGCCGGAGCTGATCCAGCGGCTGCTCATCGTGAACTCGCCACACCCGGCCACCTTCCTGCGCGAGCTGCGCCACGACGCCGGGCAGATCGCGGCCAGCGCCTACATGAACTTCCTCGTGCGCCCCGACGCCGCCGCGCTGCTGGCCGAGGACGACTTCCGCCGCCTCTGGCCCTTCTTTGGCGACGCGTCCTGGCTGGACGCCGCCCGGCGCGGGCACTACCGCGAGGCCTGGCGCAACGACGGCCGCGGGCTGGACCCGATGCTGGCCTGGTATCGGGCGTCGCCGCTGCGGCCGGCGCTGCCGGGCGACACGGCGCTGGCCCGGGTCGATCTGCCCGACGAGGCGGTGACGGTGCGGGTGCCCACTACGGTGATCTGGGGCGAGCGCGACGTGGCGCTTCGCCCGGGCCTTCTGCGGGGCCTCGAGCGCTGGGTGCCCCGGCTCGACCTGCGACGCGTGCCCGAAGGCACTCACTGGCTGGTGCACGAGCAGCCGGCGCTGGTGGTGGAGACGATCGAGGAACTGATCGAACTCGGCCCTTAGGCCCGCCCCGCGGGCGGCTACGCCGCTGCTTCCGTCGCAACGTCCTGCTGCACGCGCTGCGCCGCGTTGCCCACGATGGATCGCACGCGCAGCGTCTTCGCGAGGCCGTGGCTGTGCATGAGCATCAGCGCGCTGCGGCGCACGGCCCAGGTGGCGTCGCTGGCACCATCGCCGAACAGCACGTGGCCCTGCCGCTTGCCGCGCCACAGCAGCTGCACCCGCAGCCAGCGGCCGTTGAGGAACAGCCGCACCCAGTCGCCCAGCGCCAGGCTGTCCAGCCAGGCCTCGGCGGCACCGGAGGCTTCGGCGTGGGGAGCGAGGCCGGAGGCCATCACGTCGGCCGGCACGGTGTCGAGCTGATGCCCGTCGAGCGGGCCGCTGAGCGTGCTGGGCGCCCCTTCGCTGCGCGCGTCGGCCTTCTGCAGCGTGGCGAGCTGCGACGCCAGTGCGGCGAGTCGGCGCTCCAGCCGCTTGGCCAGGTAGGCCTGCAGCCTTTCCCAGGCCCAGCGGTACAGGCTCGTGGTCTGCACGGACTCGCTGCCCAGCTGCTCGATGGTGGCCTTCGCGGTGCGCAGCAGCGCCCGGCGCTCGGGATCACCGGCCTCGGGCGACATAGCGGCCACGAACACCAGCTGGTTGATGAAGCGCCACAGCGGGTGCTGGTCCTGGTCGAGCAGGCTGCGTTCGCGCAGAGCCAGCCGCATCGCCGGGCCCCGCAACCGGGAGACGAGCAGCGCCACGTCCTGCGGCACGCGCCGGTCGGTGATCATGGCCTCGAACAGGCGGCCGACCAGTTCCACCGCCTGGCGATCGGCGCGCTGCGTGCTGCCGCGCGCCACGTCCTTCCAGTGCTCCAGAGGCTCGATGCCCGCGCGCGGCTCCGCCGCCGGTACAGTGGGCAGGCGGGCGCCGTGGGCAGTGTCCCGCGGCGCCGGCATGGTCTCGCGCATGCGTTGCAGGTCGGGGCTGAAGGTCGTCGACACCGACCGCCCGCCCACGCGCGAGCCCGAGGGCAGGATCAGCGTGCGGTGGGCCGCCGGCTCCACGCCCTGGCCCTCCAGCCGCGAGGTCGAGGCGGCGTAGCTGGTGCGCAGCAGCTGCGCCATCGGCGCCGAGCACTCGCGCATGAAGGCGACCTGGTGCACGCGCGACAGCGGCAACGCCTGTGCCGCGGCCCAGGCGGCGCGGGCAAAGGTGGCCGGGCGGAAGGGGTTGTGGTCGGACGACATGTCGAGGTCGCCGACGATCGCCGCCACGTAGGTCTGCAACTCGCGCAACTCGTACTCGGCGCAGTCCTTGATGGCCTCGATGGCGTGCGACAGCTCGACCTCGGCCGCCGCCTCCTCCTCGTCGACCAGCGCCAGCGCCAGCCCCTTCGGCTGCGCCGCATGGGACGCGGCGGCGCCAGGCATGGACTTCAGACGCAGGTCGGCCTGCACCTGCTCCTTCAGGCTGAACACAAAGTACTCCGACAGGCGCTGCCGCTGGGTCTGCATGGCCCCCAAAATCTCGCACACTGCATGGCGCTGCGTGCCGTTCAGGCTGGCCAGGTTCCTCCGGGTACAGTCGAATACGGCGTCCAGCACGCGGTCGTACAGCATCGGCGCGCGCAGCAGTTCGTCCTCGACGAACTGCTGGAACTGCGGCGACAGTGCGGGCGGTCTCATGGTGGGCTTTCATTCTGGCCAGCGGGTCGCGCCGCCGATCGCCTGAACAGAGGAGCCAATTGCGGCCAGACCCCGTGGCGCACCGGCAAGAAAAAAGAGGCCCGCGCCAGTCGGCGCGAGCCCCTTGCAGCGTGAT
>JBILSW010000012.1:0-17540 GCA_044371895.1 Rubrivivax sp. | reverse complement strand
CCGCGGACCGGGACTTACATGTCCATGCCCATGCCGCCCATGCCGCCCATGCCACCGCCGGCCGGGGCCGGGGCCTCGTCCTTCGGGGCCTCGGCGACCATGCACTCGGTCGTCAGGATCAGGCTGGCCACCGAGGCGGCGTTCTGCAGCGCGGTGCGGGTGACCTTGGTGGGATCCAGGATGCCCATCTCGATCATGTCGCCGTAGGTGTCGTTGGCGGCGTTGAAGCCGTAGTTGCCCTTGCCGGCCAGCACGGTGTTGACCACCACGCTCGGCTCGCCGCCGGCGTTGTAGACGATCTCGCGCAGCGGCGACTCGACGGCCTTGAGCACCAGCTTGATGCCGGCGTCCTGGTCGGCGTTGTCGCCCTTGATCGAGCCGGCGGCCTGACGGGCGCGCAGCAGCGCCACGCCGCCACCGGCCACGATGCCCTCTTCGACGGCGGCACGGGTGGCGTGCAGCGCGTCCTCGACACGGGCCTTCTTCTCCTTCATCTCGACCTCGGTGGCCGCACCGACCTTGATGACGGCCACGCCGCCGGCCAGCTTGGCCACGCGCTCCTGCAGCTTCTCGCGGTCGTAGTCGGAGGTGGCTTCCTCGATCTGCACGCGGATCTGCTTGACGCGCGCTTCGATGTCGGCGGCCGCGCCGGCGCCGTCGATGACCGTGGTGTTCTCCTTGGCCACTTCGACGCGCTTGGCGCTGCCCAGGTCGGCCAGCGTGGCCTTCTCGAGCGTCAGGCCCACTTCCTCGGCGATCACCTTGCCGCCGGTCAGGATGGCGATGTCCTCCAGCATGGCCTTGCGGCGGTCACCGAAGCCCGGCGCCTTGACGGCGACGACCTTCAGGATGCCGCGGATGGTGTTGACCACCAGCGTGGCCAGCGCCTCGCCCTCGACCTCCTCGGCGATGATCAGCAGCGGACGGCCGGCCTTGGCGACTTGCTCCAGCACGGGCAGCAGGTCGCGGATGTTGCTGATCTTCTTGTCGTAGAGCAGCACGAAGGGGTTGTCCAGGAGGGCAACCTGCTTCTCGGGGTTGTTGATGAAGTAGGGCGACAGGTAGCCGCGGTCGAACTGCATGCCCTCGACGATGTCGAGCTCGTTGTCCAGGCTCTTGCCGTCCTCGACAGTGATGACGCCTTCCTTGCCGACCTTGTCCATCGCGCTGGCGATGATCTGGCCGATGGACTCGTCGCTGTTGGCGGAGATGCTGCCGACCTGGGCGATCTCCTTGCTCGTCGTCGTGGGCTTGCTGGCCTTCTTCAGCTCTTCCACGAGAACGTGTACGGCCTTGTCGATGCCGCGCTTGAGGTCCATCGGGTTCAGGCCGGCGGCCACGTACTTGAAGCCTTCGCGCACGATGGCCTGGGCCAGCACGGTGGCGGTGGTGGTGCCGTCGCCGGCGTTGTCGCTGGTCTTGGAGGCGACTTCCTTGACCATCTGCGCGCCCATGTTCTGGAGTTTGTCCTTGAGCTCGATCTCCTTGGCGACCGACACGCCGTCCTTGGTGACGGTGGGGGCGCCGAAGCTGCGCTCGAGCACGACGTTGCGGCCCTTCGGGCCGAGGGTCACCTTGACGGCGTTGGCCAGGACGTTCACGCCCTCGACCAGGCGGGCACGGGCGTCACCGCCGAAAACGACTTCTTTTGCTGCCATGTTGTGTCTCTCCGGGATTCAGGAATTGGTATGCGGTAAGCGCTGGGTCACTTCTCGACCACGGCGAAGAGGTCCTCTTCGCGCATCACCAGCAGTTCGTCGCCATCGACCTTGACGGTCTGGCCGCTGTACTTGCCAAAGAGCACGCGGTCACCGACCTTGATGTTCAGGGCGACGAAATCACCCTTGTCGTTGCGCTTGCCCGGGCCGACGGCCAGCACCTCGCCCTGGTCGGGCTTCTCGGCGGCGTTGTCGGGGATGACGATGCCCGAGGCAGTCTTGGTTTCGTTCTCGAGACGCTTCACGATCACGCGGTCGTGCAACGGACGCAGCTTCATAAGATCTCCTTGAGGTCTTGTGGAGCGGACGCTGGAAGTCAGTGCCCGCTGACAGAATTGGAAGACGGGGCGCTGCCGCCGTCCGCCTTCGTTAGCACTCGACTCAGATGAGTGCTAGCAGACGATTATAGGGTTGGCCCGTGGCGCTTCAAGAGCCCCTGCCGCAATTCCCGCGGATGGCCTCACCCTGGCTGGCCCGGGTGGCGGCCGACGCGACGGGGCGATACCGTTCCCGGCCATGCGCACGCCTGCCTGTCGCCCGCAGATCCTGCCCCGTGCCGAGCGCGGGCCAGCGGGCACGATGGCCATCGCCCCCGACCCCGCTCGGCGGCGCCTGCTGGCCGCCTGCGCGCTGCTGCCGATGCCCGGCCTGCTGCGCGCGCAGGCCGGGCCGCTGCCCCTGTTCGACGCCCACCTGCACTACAGCCACGATGCCTGGGAGCGCATCCCCCCGTCGCAGGCCGTGGCACTGCTGCGCCAGGCTGGGCTGAAGAGGGCGATGGTCTCCAGCAGCAGCGACGAGGGCACGCAGAAGCTGTACGCGCTGGCGCCCGATCTCGTGGTGCCCGTGCTGCGGCCCTACCGCAGCCGCAACGAGATCGGCACCTGGGTGCACGACCGCTCCATCGTCGGCCACCTCGAGGACCGGCTCGCCCGCTACCGCTATGTCGGGCTGGGCGAATACCACGTGTTCGGCGCCGATGCCGATGGCGCGGTGATGCGCAGCGTGGTGCAGCTGGCGCGCGAGCGCAGCCTGCTGCTGCACTCGCACTCCGACGCCGAGGCCGTGCAGCGGCAGTTCGCGCAGTGGCCCGAGGCGCGCATCCTGTGGGCCCACGCCGGCTTCGAGCCGCCCGACCGGGTGGCCGCGATGCTGCGCCGGCATGCCCGTCTGTGGGTGGACCTGGCCTTCCGCAGCGACCACGCCAGCGGCAGCGCGGTCGACGCCGGCTGGCGCGCCTTGTTCACTGAGTTCCCCGACCGTGTGCTGCTGGGCACCGACACGTTCACGCCTGAACGCTGGTACTACGTGGGCGAGCATGCGCGCTGGTCGCGCGAGTGGCTGGCCACATTGCCGGCCGAGTTGGCCGAGCGCATCGCGTGGCGGAACGGCGAGGCGCTGCTGGCCGCTTTGCCGGCGCTGGTGGCGCGGTGAAGGCCCTGACCGCGGCCCTGGTGCTGGCCTGCGGCGCGGCGGTGGCGCAACCGGCGCCGGGCGACTGCCCCGCGCCCGAGGCCGGAGCCGCCGTCATCGAGCAGCCGGGCCTGCGCGCCACCTGGCGCGCCGAGCCCGCGCCGGCGGTGTCCAGGCCCTTCGCGCTGCGCATCACCCTGTGCCCCGCGCGTGCCGAACTGCTGCGCGTGGACGCGACCATGCCCGAGCACCGCCACGGCATGAACTACCGCCCGCGCCTGCAGCCCGCCGGTCCTGGCGCCTGGACGGCCGACGGCCTGCTGTGGCACATGCCCGGCCGCTGGGAGCTGTTGCTGGTGGCGCGCGTGGACGGCCAGGAGCGGCGGCTCGTGCAGTCGGTGCAGCTGCGCTGAGGACCATGCGCCGCGCCGCGCTCGGCCTGCTGCTCGCCGTGGGGATGGACGCCGCCGCGGCCGTGCCCAGGCTGGTGGACTTCGGCCCCGACGAAATCGCGGCCATCCTGTCCCACGGCCCCTGGCCGTCGCCGCGAGTGCGCGATCCGGCCAACGCGCTGGAAGGCCGCGCGGAGGCTATCGCCTTCGGCCGCCGCCTGTTCCATGACCGGCGGCTGTCGGCCGACGGCCGCGTGGCCTGCGCCAGCTGCCACGTGCCGGCCACGGGCCTCAGCGACCGCCGCGCCACGGCCAGCGCCCGCCGCGGCGAGGGCCCGCGCAACACGCCCACCCTGTGGGACGTGGCACAGCAACGGTGGTTCGGCTGGGGCGGAGCGACCGACTCGCTGTGGGCGGCCTCGATGGTGCCCATGCTCGCCACCGGCGAGATGGCGCACACGGTGCCGGCGCTGGCCGCGCGGGTGAGGGCGGCGCCCGACCTGGCCGCTGGCTGGCGCCGGGCCCACGGCCGCTCGCCTGGCCACGAGCTCCCGGCTGACGACGAGGCCGTGGTCGTGGGCCTGGCCAAGGCACTGGCGGCCTGGCAGGCCACGATCGTGTCGCCGCGCACGCCCTTCGACGACTTCCGCGATGCGCTGGCGCGTGGCGACTTGAAGGCGGCGGCGCAGTACCCGCTGGCGGCCCAGCGCGGCCTGCGCCTGTTCGTCGGCGAGGCCCGCTGCAGCGTCTGCCACGTCGGCCCGCGCTTTTCCAACGGCGAGTTCGCCGACGTCGGCGTGCCGTTCTTCGTGCCCGCGGCCAAGGGCGGCGGCGTCGACAGCGGCCGCCACGCCGGGCTGCGTGCGCTGCAGGACAGCCGGATCACGCGACTGGGCCGGCACCACGACGGTGATGCCGCCGCCGACCCGCGCGCGCTGCTCACCCTGCAGCTGACGATGGAGCCGCGGCACTTCGGCGAGTTCCGCGTACCGGGGTTGCGCCAGCTGGAGCACACCGCGCCCTACTGGCACGACGGCAGCGCCGCCACGCTGGCCGCGGTGCTGCGCCACTACAGCCTGCTCGACGAGGACCGCCTGCACGCCGACGGTGAGCGCATCCTGCGGCGGCTTAACCTGTCGCCGGGGCAAGCCGCGGACCTGGAAGCCTTCTTGCGCACGCTGAGCACGCCGGCCGAACCTGGCCGTCAGCGCTCGATGGCCTCGCCTTCCACCCAGACGCGCTGAAGCGCGCCGCTGGCGCCGTCCACCTGCACCAGGTCGGCCCACGCGCCGGTGGCCAGCACGCCGCGGTCCGCCAGGCCCAGGTGCCGGGCCGCCAACGTGGCTGTGCGCGCCGAGGCCTCGGCCAGCGGCAGGCCCAGCCGCAGCAGGGCGCCGAGCGCCCGGTCCATCGTGAGCGCACTGCCCGCCAGCGTGCCATCGTCCAGGCGCACGGCGCCCAGGCAGTTCAAGACGGTGTGGCGGCCCAGCCGGTAGCTGCCGTCGGGCATGCCGGCGGCGGCGGTGGCGTCGGTCACGCAGTACAGGCCCGGGATGCAGCGCAGCGCCACGCGGATGGCGCCCTCGTGCACGTGCTGCCCGTCGGCGATGAGCTCGGCGCGCTCGGCGTGCGCCAGCGCCGCCCCCGCCAGGCCCGGCTCGCGGTGGTGCAGGCCGGTCATGGCGTTGAAAAGGTGCGTGAAGCCGCTGGCGCCGGCGGCCAGCGCGGCCACGCCGTCCTCGTAGCGCGCGGCCGAGTGGCCGACCTGCACCACGAAGCCGGCGCCGCGCAGCGCCACGATCAGCGCCAGGTGCCCGGGCAACTCGGGTGCGATGGTCACCAGCCGGATCGGCGCCAGCGCGTGCAGCGCCATCACGTCGGCCAGGGTCGCCGTGGTGGCGAAGTCGGGCTGCGCGCCCAGACGCTCGCGGTTGATGTAGGGCCCCTCGAGGTGCACGCCCAGCACGCGCGCACTGCCGGCCGGTCGCGTGGCCACGTGCGGCGCCAGGGCGCGCAGCGCCGCCTCGATCTCGTCGCGCGGGGCCGTCATCGTGGTGGCCAGCAGGGCCGTCGTGCCGTGGCGCGCGTGCGTGCGGGCCAACGTGGCCACGGCCTCGCCGCCTTCCATGGTGTCGGCGCCGCCGCCGCCGTGCACGTGCAGGTCCACGAAGCCCGGCAGCAGGCAGGGCCCCTGGCGGGCCTGTGGCTCGGTGAGCGGCTCGCCCCCCACCTGGGCAATGCGCCCGTCGCCGGCCACGCACACCGGCCCTCTGCGCCAGCCCCCGGGCGTGAGCGCGGCGGCGGCGATCTCGATCACGTCGCCTCGGGCGGCGGCGCGCCGTCGGGCGGCGCCTCGGCCGGCAGGCGGAAGCGCTCGGACGCCCAGTCGCCGAGGTCGCCGTTGCGGCAGCGCTCGCTGCAGAATGGCCGCCAGGGGTTGGACGGCCCGTAAAGGGCCGAGCCCCGGCAGTGCGGGCAGGTGACTCGGCGCTCCGGGGCGCCGCCGCCGCGCGGCGACGCCGTCATGCGCACAGGCTCAGTTCGAAGCGGCAGTCGCTGCCGGCGGGGCGCAGGCGGCCTTCGGCGTCGGGCCGCATGAAGCGGATGGACACCATAAGCCGGTGGCCACTGATCTCGGGTACCAGGCCGTCCTCCGCGTCGAGGCGCACGCGCAGCAGCTGGTAGACCTTGGGGCCGCTGGCCGCCGCCGCGCCCGGGGGTTGCAGGCCCTGCTGGTATTGCCCGCCCGGCGCCACCATGCGCTGCGGGGTGCCGCTGTCGCGAAGCAGCCCCAGCAGCACCTGCAACGCCTTCGCCAGCGGCAGCAGCGTGGCGATCCAGCCCTGGAGATCGGCGCGCCGGCGCTCGGCCGGGTGCTGCTGCCAGGCGTAGTAGGCCGGCAGGTCGAACTCGCAGGTCCCGCCGGGAATGCTGATGCGGCTGCGGATGCTCATCAGCCAGTCATTGGCCGCCAGCGCCTGCCCGGCCTTGCCCTGCAACGCGTTCAGCCCCGCGAAGGCCTGGTCGATGCGGCCGGTGATGGCGTCGAGCGCGCGTTCGTCGACACCGGGCAGCCCGCGGTAGGCCTGCAGCTGCGCCCGGTGGCGCTCCAGCTCCTTGAGCAGGTCGCTCTTGAGGTCGGCGCGTGCAGCCACGTCCATGATCTCGAACAACGTGGCCAGTGCGAAGTGGTGGTCCACGGGGGCCTCGCGCGAAGCCAGTTCGCCGAGGCGGTCGAACAGGTGCTCAAGCCGCAGCATCGTGCGGATGCCCTCGTTGAACGGATACTCGTACAAGACCCGGGTGCGCTCCCGGCCTGGCTCGTGTGGCTGCACGACCGCATTGTTCCACAGGGCCTCGGGCCCTCGGCGGCCGTCGTCAGGTCGGCCGGGTCCCGAACCACAGGCCCCACAGGGCCCTCACCTCTGCGTCCAGCGCCTCGAGAGTGAGGCCGTCGTTGTGGATGACGGCGTCAGCCAGCGCGCGGCGCTGCGCGCGCGGGATCTGCTGCGCGATGACGCTGCGCGCCAGGGCCTCGTCCCAGCCGGGCCTCGCGGCCACTCGGGCGGTCTGGGTATCCTGGCTGCAGTCCACCACCAGTACGCGCGCCACCCGCGCGCGCCAGGTCGATCCGGGCGTGAGCAGCGGCACGTCGAACACCACCGGGCGGCCGCCCGCCCCGGCCGCCTGGCGGCTGGCCTCGGTGCCGATCAGGGGGTGGAGGATGGCTTCCAGCCGTGCTTTCGCGCCGGCGTCGGCAAAGGCCAGGGCGCGCATGCGGGAGCGGTCCAGCGCGCCATCGGGCGCCACGAACCCGGGGCCGAAGGCCTGCGCCACGGCTGGCATCGCCGCGCCGCCCTTGGCAGTGAGGCTGCGCGCGATGGCGTCGGTGTCCACGAGATGCGCCCCCCGCTCCACGAGCAGTGCGGCGACCGTGCTCTTCCCGCTGCCGATGCCGCCCGTAAGGCCGATCGTCGGCGGCGGCGGGGCGCCGGATTCCGGCCGGCCCACGGCAGCGGCCCTACCAGCCGATCCAGCCCAGCACCGTGGGCAGTCCGGCCAGCACGACGACCACGCCCCCGCCGGCCAGGAAGGGCCCGAAGGGCACGAACCGGCCCTGGCGCAGGGCACCCGTGGCCTTCATGGCCAGGCCCACCACGGCGCCCAGCACCGAGGCCATCAGCACGATGGGCAGGATGGCCGTGGCACCCAGCCAGGCGCCCAGGGCCGCGAGCAGCTTGAAGTCGCCGAAGCCCATGCCCTCCTTGCCGGTGGTGAGCTTGAACAGCCAGTACACCGCCCACAAGGACAGGTAGCCCGCCGCCGCGCCGGCCACCGACTGCGCCAGCGTGACACCTGGCAGCCAGCCCAGCGCCGCAGCTACGAGGCCGGCCCAGAGCAGAGGCAGGGTCAACGCGTCGGGCAGCACGGTGGTGTCCCAGTCGATCAGGCTCAGCACCAGCAGCACGGCCAAGAGGCCGCACCACAGCAGCACCGCCGGCTGCGGGCCGACGATCGAGCCCAGCGCGCCGAACAGCGCGGCGGTGGCGATCTCCACCAGCGGGTAGCGCAGGCCGATGGCCGTGCCGCAGGCCGAGCAGCGGCCACGCAGCGCCAGCCAGCTCAGCACCGGAATGTTCTCGAACCAGCGGATGCGGTGGCCGCAGGCCGGGCAGCGCGAAGCGGGACGCGCCAGGCCCAGCCCCGGCAGCCCGGCGATGGACTTCTCGAGCGAGGACGAGGCCAGCGCCAGCCGCTCCGGCATCGGCGAGCCGAACGTGCGCTGGTACGACTCGGCGTCGGCCAGCTGCGCACCGACGTCGCCCCACCACTGCCGCTCCAGCATCAGCGGCAGTCGGTGCGCCACGACGTTCAGGAAGCTGCCGACCGCCAGCCCGAGCAGCGCCAGGGCCCAGGGAGACAGCAGCAGGTCGAGCGGCAGCCCGGCGAGAAGGCCTTCAAGCACGGCGGCTTCAGACCACCGCGCCGAGCTTGAAGATCGGCAGGTACATCGAGACGACGATGCCGCCGATCAGCGTGCCCAGGATGACGATGATGAACGGCTCCATCAGGCTCGACAGGCCCTTGACCATGTCGTCGACCTCTTCCTCGTAGAACTCGGCCGCCTTGTTGAGCATGTGGTCGAGCGAACCCGACTCCTCGCCGATGGCGGCCATCTGCAGCACCATGGTCGGGAACACGCCGGTGGTGGTCATCGAGGTGGTCAGGGCGGAGCCGGTGGAGACGTCGCGCTGGATCTGGTCGGTGGCGATCTGGTAGACCGCGTTGCCCGACGCGCCACCGACGGAGTCGAGCGCCTCCACCAGCGGCACGCCCGCGGCGAACATGGTCGACAGCGTGCGCGTCCAGCGCGCGATGACCGACTTGTTGATGAGGTCGCCGAAGACCGGCAGGCGCAGCAGCAGCCGGTCCATCGCGATCTGCATCTTCTCGGAGCGCTTCCAGCTCTGGAAGAAGAAAAAGCCGCCGCCGCCGATGACGATGGCCATCAGCCACCACCAGCTGACGAAGAACTTCGACATCGCGATCACCGCCAGCGTGGGGGCCGGCAGTTCGCCGCCGAAGCTCTTGAACACGTCCTCGAAGGCCGGGATCACGAAAATCATGATCACCGTCAGCACGATGAACGCGACGATGATCACCGCGACCGGGTACATCAGCGCCGACTTGATCTTCTGCTTGATGGCGATCGTCTTCTCCTGGTAGATCGCCAGGCGGTCGAGCAGTTGCTCCAGGATGCCGCCGGCCTCGCCGGCCTCGACGAGGTTGCAGTAGAGGGCGTCGAAGTGCATCGGGTGCTTGCGAAAGGCACTCGACAGGCTGGTGCCGGTCTCGACGTCGGAGCGGATGTCGGTCAGCAGCTTCGTCAGGCGCGGGTTGGTGGCGCCCCGCGCGACGATGTCGAAGGCCTGCAGCAGCGGCACGCCGGCCTTCATCATGGTGGCCAGCTGGCGCGTGAAGATGGCGATGTCCTTCTGCTTGATGGACCTGCCGCCGGTGGTCCGGCGCTTGCGCACGCGGGTGACGAGCACCCCCTGCCTCCGGAGGCTGGCGCTGACCGCGGCTTCGCCGCCGGCGCGCATCTCGCCGCGGACGATCTTGCCGTTGCGGTCCTTGCCCTCCCACTCGAAGATGAGTTCCTTCGGGTCTCTCAGGGTCGCTGCTGTGGCCATGGAGTCGTGCGCTGGGTGTCTTCGTGGATGGCGGCGGGCTGGGGACTCACTCGTTGGTGACCGTGATCACTTCCTCGAGCGTGGTGACGCCGGCGCGGACCTTCACCAAGCCGGACTGGCGCAGGTCGCGGACGCCCTCGGCCTCGGCCTGCTTGGCGATGTCCAACGCCGTGCCCTGGGTCAGGATGATGCGCTGTATCGCCTCGGTTATCGGCATCACCTGGTAGATACCGACCCGTCCACGGTAACCATTTGTGCACGAACTGCAGCCCACGGCGCGGTAGGGCTTCCAGTTGCCGTCGAGGTCCTCGGGCTTGAAGCCGGCCTTGAGCAGGCTCTCGCGCGGGTAGTCGGCCGGCTTCTTGCAGTTCTCGCAGAGCTTGCGCGCAAGTCGCTGCGCCGTGATCAGCAGGATGCTCGAGGCGATGTTGAACGGCGCCACCCCCATGTTCATCAGGCGCGTCAGGGTCGTCGGGGCGTCGTTGGTGTGCAGGGTGCTCATCACCATGTGGCCGGTCTGCGCGGCCTTGATGGCGATGTCGGCGGTCTCAAGGTCGCGGATCTCGCCGACCATGATGATGTCGGGGTCCTGACGCAGGAAGCTCTTGAGTGCCGCCGCGAAGCTGAGGCCGGCCTTGTCGTTGACGTTGACCTGGTTGATGCCGGGCAGATTGATTTCCGCCGGGTCCTCGACCGTGGCAATGTTCACGCCGGGCTGGTTCAGGATGTTCAGGCAGGTGTAGAGCGACACCGTCTTGCCCGAGCCGGTGGGCCCGGTGACCAGCACCATGCCGTAGGGCCGCTGGATGGCGACCATCAGTCGGTCCTTCTCGGCCTTCTCGTAGCCCAGAGCCTCGATGCCGAGTTTGGCGCTGGACGGGTCCAGGATACGGATCACGACCTTCTCGCCGAACAGCGTGGGCAGCGTGCTGACGCGGAAGTCGATGGCCTTGTTGCCGAACTTCAGCTTCATGCGGCCGTCCTGCGGCACGCGCTTCTCGGCGATGTCCATCCGAGAGATGACCTTGATGCGCGAGGCCAGTTTGTCCTTGATGGCGATAGGAGGCTGGGTGATCTCGCGCAGTTCGCCGTCGACGCGGAAGCGGACGCGGTAGTTGTACTCGTAGGGTTCGAAGTGCAGGTCCGACGCGCGCATGTTGATGGCGTCGATCAGCATCTTCTGCAGGAAGCGCACGACCGGCGCGTCCTCGACATCGGCCGTGATGTCCTGGCTGTCCTGCGGGGTGGTTTCCTCCTCGCTGACGTCAAACTCGAAATCGTCGCCGGCCAGGGATTCCAGCGCCTCGTTGGCGTTGGCGCTCTGGGCCTCGATCTGCCGGACGAGCTTGTCGTACTCGACGATCACCCAGTCGGGCTGCAGCTGGAGCGCGAACTTGATGCGCTCGCCGGCTTCCTGGTTGGTGGGGTCGGCGGTGCCAATGAAGACGCGGTTGCCGCGCTTGCCCAGCGCGATCAGCTGGTACTCGCTGGCGATCTTCGGGTCGAGAATGTTGCGCGGCAGCTTCTGCAGGTCGACGGCGTTCAGGTCGAGCAGCGGCAGGGCGAGCGCCGTGGACAGCGCGTGCGCGATCTCATCGGGCTTTGCGGCGTTGGCCCCCACGACGGCGGACACGAAACTGGCCTTGCGGTCGCGCGCGCCCTTGGAGAGTTCCTCGGCCGTCTTGGCCGAGAGCTTGCCGGCGTTGACGAGCACGCGGGCTACTCCCGTCAGGGAAGACGCCAGCGACGACGGGGGTGACTCGACCTGCGTTTCTGCGGCCATCGGCAAGCGCACCGGTTGGAAGGACTTTCCATCATCACCGATTCGCCACGGGGTGTAAACGCGCGACATCCCAGCGCGGTGGGGTCCGTAAAGCAAAAAAGCCCCGCTGGAGTGGAGCTTGTCTGGGATGCGGGACGTCGCGAGGCGCCGGGCGAAGGCTGCTGGTCGGGGTGAGAGGATTCGAACCTCCGGCCTCTACGTCCCGAACGTAGCGCTCTACCAGGCTAAGCTACACCCCGCTGGCGATGCTCATGAAGACCGATGCACCGCGCGAACCGATAATTCTAGCAGAGCTTCGCGCGCGCTGGACGGCGGCAGCATCGCCAGGGCCTGGCGCGCGGCTTCGGCCTCGGCCTGCGCGGCCTCAAGCGTGGCCTGCAGCGCGCCCGTCCGACGCACGATTGAGAGGATCTCTTCCAGGCGGTGCTCGCCGCCCAGTTCGATGACTTCGCGGACCAATCCGCGCTCGTCGTGTGTGGCCCTGGCCATGGCCACCAGCAGCGGCAGCGTGGGCTTGCCTTCGCGCAGATCATCACCGACGTTCTTGCCCAGCTGGTGGCTGTCGCCTTCGTAGTCGAGCAGGTCGTCCACCAGCTGAAAGGCCGTGCCCAAAGAGCGCCCGTAGGCCGCCGCGGCTTCCTCGACCTCGGCCGGCGCCTCGGCCAGCACGGCCCCCAGGCGGGCGCTGGCCTCGAACAGCTTGGCGGTCTTGAAGCGGATGACCTGCAGGTAGTCCTCGATGGCCAAGTCGGGGTCGTGCATGTTCATCAGTTGCAGAACCTCGCCCTCGGCGATCACGTTGGTGGCGTCGGCCAGCACCTGCAGCACCCGGATGCGGTTCACCGACACCATCATCTGGAAGGCACGGGAATAGAGGAAGTCGCCCACCAGCACGCTCGCGGCGTTGCCGAACATCGCGTTCGCCGTGGCGCGGCCGCGGCGCAGTGCCGACTCGTCGACGACGTCATCATGCAGCAGAGTGGCCGTGTGGATGAACTCGACGATGGCAGCCAGTTCGTGGCGTTCGGGACCGTCGAAGCCGAGGGCCTCTGAGAACAGCAGCACGAGGCGCGGCCTGATCCGCTTGCCACCAGCGCCGACGATGTACTGGGAGATCTGGTTGACCAGCGCCACGCGCGAGGCCAGCCGATCGCGAATGACATCGTCCACCCGCCGCATCGCCTCGTCCAGCGGGTCGGTGGCGGCAGGGGCGGGGGCGGTGGCGTTCAGCACGGAGGGATACGTCAGGTACTCGATTATAGGAAGCCCACCACGCTTGGGCCCACGGTTGCGAGCCCGACCGGCGCCAAGGCGGCTTCGCGGACGTGTTCCATGCTATGATCAAAGGCTCTTCGCGTTGTTCGTGGCACCCTTGCCGGAATGCTGCCGCGCTCGCGGGGATTCACAGAAAGGTCCTCCACATGTACGCGGTCATAAAAACCGGTGGCAAGCAATACAAGGTTGCTGCCGGCGAGAAGATCAAGGTAGAACAGATTGCTGCGGACGTGGGCCAGGAGATCACCATCGAACAGGTCCTCGCCGTTGGCGAGGGTGCCGAGCTGAAGGTGGGGACGCCCTGGGTCGCGGGTGCGAACGTCAAGGCCACGGTCGTGGCCCATGGCAAGCACGACAAGGTGCGCATCTTCAAGATGCGTCGCCGCAAGCACTACCAGAAGCACGGCGGCCATCGCCAGACCTACACCGAGCTGCAGATCGCTGCGGTCAACGGGTAAGGAGCATTAACCATGGCACAGAAAAAGGGCGGCGGCTCCACCCGCAACGGCCGCGACTCGCAGCCGAAGATGCTTGGCGTCAAGGTGTTCGGCGGCCAGGCTGTCAGCGCCGGCTCGATCATCGTGCGCCAGCGCGGCACCCGGTTTCACGCCGGCAGTGGTGTCGGCATGGGCCGCGACCACACCCTGTTCGCGCTGGTCGACGGCAAGGTCTCGTTCGAGACCAAGGGCGCGCTGAACCGCCAGACGGTGTTCGTCACGGCGGCCTGAGCGACGGCCCGCCACGGCGCGAAGCCCCGGCACGCCGGGGCTTCTGCATTTAGGCCCCGAACCATGAAGTTCTTCGACGAAGCCACTATCGACATCTCGGCCGGCCATGGCGGCGCCGGCTGCGTAAGCTTCCGGCGCGAGAAGTTCATTCCCTTCGGCGGCCCCAACGGTGGCGACGGTGGCCGCGGCGGCAGCGTCTACGCGCTGGCCGACCAGAACATCAACACGCTGATCGACTACCGCTACACCCGCCGCTTCGACGCGAAGAACGGCGAGCCCGGCCGCGGCTCCGACCAGTTCGGCGCCGCCGGCGCCGACATCGAGATGCGCATGCCCGTCGGCACCATCGTCCGCAATGCTGAGACGGGTGAGGTGATGGCCGAGCTGCTCGAGCATGGCCAGCGCGTGCTGCTGGCCAAGGGCGGCGACGGCGGCTTCGGCAACCTGCACTTCAAGAGCAGCACCAACCGCAGCCCGCGCCAGAAAACCCCCGGCTGGCCGGGCGAGGCCTTCAAGCTGCAACTGGAACTGCGCGTGCTGGCCGACGTGGGCCTGCTGGGCATGCCCAACGCCGGCAAGAGCACCTTCATCGCGGCCGTCAGCAACGCACGGCCCAAGATCGCCGACTACCCGTTCACCACGCTGCACCCCAACCTGGGCGTCGTGCGTGTGGGGCCGGAGCGCAGTTTCGTCGTCGCCGACATCCCGGGCCTCATCGAGGGCGCCAGCGAGGGCGCCGGGCTGGGCCACCAGTTCCTGCGCCACCTGCAGCGGACGCGGCTGCTGCTGCACATCGTGGATGCGGCGCCCTTCGACGACAGCGTGGATCCCGTCGCGCAGGCCCGGGCCATCGTTGCGGAGCTCAAGAAGTACGACCCCGCGCTGCACGCCAAGCCGCGCTGGCTGGTGTTCAACAAGCTCGACGTGGTGCCGGCCGCGGAACGCGAGGCGCGCGTCAAGGATTACGTGCGTCGGCTGCGCTGGAAAGGCCCGGTCTTTGCCATCTCGGCGCTGTCGCGCGATGGCCTGCAGCCGCTGCTGGAGAAGATCCAGAACTTCGTCGCCGAGCAGCTGCCGCCGCCTCCGTCGGCGCCGGACTTGCGCTTCGATGCCCCGCCGCCGACCGTGTCGGTCGAGGGGACAGAACGATGAGCCCGCAGCCGGGCGTGCTGCAGGGGGCCCGGCGCATCGTCGTCAAGGTCGGCTCCAGCCTCGTCACCAACGAGGGGCGCGGCGTCGACGCCGAGGCCATCGACAACTGGTCACGCCAGCTCGCGGCGCTGGCGCGCGAAGGCCGCGAGCTGGTGATGGTTTCCAGCGGCGCCATCGCCGAGGGCATGAAGCGTCTGGGCTGGGCCACGCGCCCCAAGGAGCTGCACGAGCTGCAGGCGGCCGCCGCCGTCGGCCAGATGGGCCTGGTGCAGATGTACGAGTCGCGCCTGCGCGAGCACGGCATGGGCAGCGCCCAGGTGCTGCTCACGCACGCCGACCTGGCTGATCGCGAGCGCTACCTCAACGCGCGCTCGACCCTGCTGACGCTGCTGACGCTGGGCGTGATCCCGGTGATCAACGAGAACGACACCGTCGTCAACGACGAGATCCGGTTCGGCGACAACGACACGCTCGGCGCGCTGGTGGCCAACCTGGTGGACGCCGACGCCTACGTGATCCTCACCGATCAGCGTGGCCTGTACAGCGCCGACCCGCGCAGGGACCCGGCGGCCCGATTCATCGACCTGGCCACCGCAGGCGACCCGGCGCTGGAAGCCATGGCCGGCGGTGTCGGCAGCGCCATCGGCCGCGGCGGCATGCTCACCAAGGTGCTGGCGGCCAAGCGCGCCGCGCGCAGCGGCACCAGCACCGTCATCGCCTGGGGCCGCGAGCGCGACGTGCTGCTGCGGCTGGCCGCGGGCGAGGCCATCGGCAGCGCCCTGGTGGCCGGCACCGCCAAGCTCGCGGCGCGCAAGCAGTGGATGCTCGACCACCTGCAGCTGCGCGGCTCGGTGCGCGTGGACGCCGGAGCCGCGGCCAAGCTGCGCGACGAGGGCAAGAGCCTGCTGCCCATCGGCGTGCACGAGGTCGAGGGCGAGTTCGCGCGCGGCGACGTGATCGCGGTGCGAACGCTGGATGGCGGCATCGAGATCGCGCGGGGCCTCGCCAACTATTCGTCGGCCGAGTCGCGCCTGATCGCGCGCAAGCCCTCGTCGCAGATCGAGGCGTTGCTGGGCTACGCCAACGAGCCCGAGCTGATCCACCGCGACAACCTCGTGTTGACGGGCTGAGGCAGTCCGCCCCGGGCGCCTTCAGCCCGGCGGCTCGCTGCCCTCGGGCTGGGGCGTCGGGTCCGGTGCCTGCGACTCGTCCTCGTGCCGATGGGTCCGCAGGCCCGAGCGCGGATAACGGTTGTGGTGGGTGACGCGAGGCACGTAGCGGGCGAGTTCCGTCAGTGCCATTTCGTAGACGCCGCGCTTGAACTCGATGACCATGTCCAGCGGCACCCAATAGTCGTTCCAGCGCCACGCGTCGAACTCGGGATGGTCGGTCGCGCGCAGGTTCATGTCGGTGTCGCGGCCCAGCAGCCGCAGCAGGAACCAGATCTGCTTCTGTCCGCGATAGTGGCCGCGCGCGTCCTTGCGGATGAAGTGCTCGGGCACCTCGTAGCGCAGCCAGTCGCGGGTGCGGCCGATGATCTGCACGTGCTCGGGACGGAGGCCGACCTCCTCGTGCAATTCTCGCAGCATGGCCTGCTCGGGCGTTTCGCCGTGCTTGATGCCGCCCTGCGGAAACTGCCACGAGTGTGTGCGAAGCCGCTTGCCCCAGAACACCTGGTTGCGCGAGTTCAGCAGGACGATGCCGACGTTGGGCCTGAAGCCTTCCCGGTCGAGCATAATGAACCCCGATTTGTGACTGTTTTCATTATTGCACCGCCCCGATGCGGCCCCGGAACCCGGGAAACCCGAAAGCGGCGCGGTCAATGCAGTCGACAGGCGGCTTTGGCGCTGGTGGGGTGCTCGCCCGACAGGGCCGGGCCCATCAGAAGAGCCCCATGAAAGCCTCTCAGACCTTCATCTCCACCCTCAAGGAAGCCCCCGCCGATGCGGAGATCGTCAGCCACCGGCTGATGATGCGCGCCGGCTTCATCAAGCGCCTCGGCGCCGGCATCTACAACTACATGCCGCTGGGCCTGCGCGTCATCCGCAAGATCGAGGGCATCGTCCGCGAGGAGATGGTGCGCGCCGGCGCCGTGGAACTGCTGATGCCCGTGGTGCAGCCGGCGGAGTTGTGGGCGGAGACCGGCCGCTTCCAGGCCTACGGCCCCGAACTGCTGCGGGTGAAGGACCGCCACCAGCGCGACTTCGTCATCCAGCCCACCAGCGAAGAAGTCATCACCGACATCGCGCGCCAGGAGCTTCGCAGCTACAGGCAGTTGCCGCGCAACTTCTTCCACATCCAGACCAAGTTCCGCGACGAGCGTCGCCCGCGCTTCGGCCTGATGCGCGGCCGCGAGTTCACGATGAAGGACGCCTACTCCTTCGACCGTGACCAGGCCAGCGCGCTGAGGAGCTACCAGGTCATGTTCGAGGCCTACAAGCGCATCTTCGACCGCTTCGGCCTGCAGTACCGCGCCGTGGCAGCCGACACCGGTGCCATCGGCGGCGACGCCTCGCACGAGTTCCAGGTGATCGCCGACACCGGCGAGGACGCGATCGTGTACTGCCCCACCAGCGAGTACGCCGCCAACATCGAGCTGGCCGAGGCGCTGCCGCTGCTGGGCCAGCGCGGCGCGGCCACGCAGGCGATGGCCAGGACGCCCACGCCCGGCAAGAGCACCTGCGAGGAGGTGGCCGAGCTGCTGAAGCTGCCGCTGTCGCAAACCGTGAAGTCCCTGGTGCTGGCCACCGACGAGCCGGGCGCGAACGGCGACGTGGCCAAGACCACCGTCTGGCTGCTGCTGGTGCGCGGCGACCACAGCCTCAACGAAGTGAAGGCCGGCAAGGTGCCGGGGCTGAAGGACGGATGGCGCTTTGCCACCGTGG
>JBILSW010000152.1:0-6602 GCA_044371895.1 Rubrivivax sp. | reverse complement strand
CCTCGTAGCGCAGCGGCTGGTGCAGGGCGAGGTCGATGTCGCGCAGCAGGCCCAGCTTGCGCAGCGCGCGCTGCGGCCCCGACAGCGGCCGGGCGGCCGAAGCCGGGCCCGGCGCGGGGGCCTTGGCGGCCGGGGCGGGCGCGGCGCGGGTGGGCATGGAAGAATTCTCGCCCTGCTGCACAGCCAGCGCCTCCAGGGTCGGTCCAGCCCCGGTCATGTCCACGCCTGCCACGCCCCGCGGGTTCACGCTCGCCGACTTCGACTTCGAACTCCCGCCCGAGCTCATCGCACAGCACCCTGCCGCCGAGCGCAGCGCCTCGCGGCTGCTCGACGGCACCGGCCCCGTGCCGGCCGACCGCGTGTTCCGCGAGCTGCCCACGCTGCTGGAGCCTGGCGACCTGCTGGTGTTCAACGACACGCGCGTCATCAAGGCGCGCCTGTTCGGCGAGAAGCCCACCGGCGGCGCCGTCGAGGCGCTGGTGGAGCGCGTGCTGCCCGGGCACGTGGTGCATGCGCACCTGCGCGCCAGCAAGTCGCCGCGCGCGGGCGGGGTGGTCCGCTTCGCCGGCCCCGCGGGCGACGGCTTCGAGGCCGAGGTGCTGGGCCGCGCCGGCCCGGAGGAGTCGCTCTTCGTGTTGCGCTTCCCGTCCGAGCCGCTGGCGCTGCTGGAGCGCCACGGCCACGTGCCGCTGCCGCCCTACATCGAGCACGCCGACACCGCCGACGACGAGCGCCGCTACCAGACGGTGTTCGCCGCCAGGCCCGGCGCCGTGGCCGCGCCCACCGCGGCGCTGCACTTCGACGAGGCCGTGCTCGCCGCGCTGGCCGAGCGCGGCGTGCAGCGCGCGGCGGTGACGCTGCACGTGGGCGCGGGCACCTTCCAGCCGGTGCGCGTGGAGCGCATCGCCGAGCACCGCATGCACAGCGAGTGGTTCGAGGTGCCGCAGGCCACGGTCGACGCCATCGCGGCCGCGCGCGAGCGCGGCGGCCGCGTGGTGGCCGTGGGCACGACGACGATCCGCTCGCTGGAGAGCGCGGCCCGCGGTGGGGCGCTGCAGGCCTGCACCGGCGACACCGACATCTTCATCACGCCGGGCTTCGAGTTCCGCGTGGTCGATCGGCTGATCACCAACTTCCACCTGCCCAGGAGCACGCTGATGATGCTGATCAGCGCCTTCGCGGGGCACGCCCACGTGATGGCGCTGTACCGGTACGCCATCGAGCGCCGCTACCGCTTCTTCAGCTACGGCGACAGCATGCTGCTGGCCCGCTTGAGCTGAGCCTGCATCCGTTCGGGCTGAGCCTGTCGAAGCCCC
Source organism: Rubrivivax sp. (assembly GCA_044371895.1). Taxonomy (GTDB): domain Bacteria; phylum Pseudomonadota; class Gammaproteobacteria; order Burkholderiales; family Burkholderiaceae_C; genus Rubrivivax. The sequence continues at coordinate 5,286 of JBILSW010000152.1, read as the reverse complement.
GTCCGCTCACCGACCAGCCCTTCGACAAGCTCAGGGCGAACGGGTGGTGGGCATGAAGGCTCCCCGTTCGGGCTGAGCCTGTCGAAGCCTCGTCCGCTCACCGACCAGCCCTTCGACAAGCTCAGGGCGAACGGGTGGTGGGCATGAAGGCCCCCGTTTGGGCTGAGCCTGTCGAAGCTCTGCTGGCGCAGCCGACAATCCCGCCATGCTCCAGTTCCACATCCACCGCACCGAGGGCCTGGCCCGGCGCGGCACACTGACGCTCAACCACGGCGTCGTCGAGACGCCGGTGTTCATGCCCGTGGGCACCTACGGCACCGTCAAGGGCGTGATGCCGAAGAGCCTGCACGAGATGGGCGCCAGCATCATCCTCGGCAACACCTTCCACCTGTGGATGCGGCCGGGGCTGGAGGTGATCCAGGCCTTCGGCGGCCTGCACCGCTTCGAGGGCTGGAGCAAGCCCATGCTCACCGACAGCGGCGGCTTCCAGGTCTGGAGCCTGGCCGGCGCCGACGGCAAGAGCCGCAAGATCAGCGAGGAGGGCGTGAAGTTCGCGTCGCCCGTCAACGGCGACCGCCTCTTCCTGACGCCCGAGCTCAGCATGCAGATCCAGACGGTGCTGAACGCCGACATCGCCATGCAGTACGACGAGTGCACGCCCTACGAGACCGCGGGCCGCATCACCACCGAGGCCGAGGCGCGGCGCTCGATGGAGCTGAGCCTGCGCTGGGCGAAGCGCTCGCAGGCCGAGTTCGCGCGCCTGGCCAACCCCAACGCGCTGTTCGGCATCGTGCAGGGCGGCATGTTCGAGAACCTGCGCGCCGAGAGCGCCGAGCGCATGGCCGAGCTCGACCTGCCCGGCTACGCCGTGGGCGGCGTCAGCGTGGGCGAGCCCAAGGCCGAGATGCTGAAGATCATGGCGCACACGCCGCGCCTGCTGCCGGCGCACAAGCCACGCTACCTGATGGGCGTGGGCACGCCAGAAGACCTGGTGGAGGGCGTGGCGCAGGGCATCGACATGTTCGACTGCGTGATGCCCACGCGCAACGCCCGCAACGGCCACCTGTTCACGCGCTTCGGCGACCTGAAGATCCGCAACGCCCGCCACAAGGCCGATCCGCGGTCCATCGACGAGACCTGCACCTGCCACGCCTGCAAGGGCTGGACGGATGCCGACGGCACCGTGCACGGCGGCTTCAGCCGTGCCTACCTGCACCACCTCGACCGCTGCGGCGAGATGCTCGGGCCGATGCTGGCCACGATCCACAACCTGCACCACTACGTGAACCTGATGCGCGAGCTGCGCGAGGCGCTGGACCAGGGCCGGTTCGAGGCCTGGCGGGCGCAATTCCACGCCGACCGCGCGCGCGGCGTCTAGAAGAAGTTGCCGCGCCGGGGGGGCCGGCGCGGCATCGGCATCGGCTTCGGTCAGGGCAGGTCGATCGTGGTGTCCGCACCCGTGGTGCAGGTGTCCACCGGCTCGACGGCGTGCTCGGTCATGCCGAAGGCCGGTCCCTGCAGCGCGTTGTAGAACTTGTCGCCACGCAGCAGGCCCTGCATGGTGCCCACTTCGCACTGCGCCGCCTCGACCCGGCGCACGCAGAGGCGATGAGGCTGCATCACGAAGAGGTAGGACCCGCCCGCCGCCGGCTGGCTGACGGTCACGCGGCAGGCCGGGCCGTCGGTGGGCGCGGGCGGCAGCGGCGTCGCGGGATCCGGGCCCAGGGGGTCCATCGCCGGCAACACGCCCCAGGCCAGCGGCAGCGAGGCCAGCCGCAGCGACGCGGCCGAGGCCATGTCGGCCGGGCGCACCCCGGTGGCGTTGCGGGGGCCGGCCAGGAAGCTCTGCATAGCGGCCCTGAACTTCAGGTCCTGGCCCGACACGCGGTCGGGCCGGAAGGCGCTGGCCAGTTCCGCCAGGGCATGGTCGACCGTGACCATGGAGCCGGGCTTGGGCGTCATGTCGGCGTGCAGGCTCGACACGCCGGCCAGCGCCAGCCCGTAGTTGCGGGCACCGCGCGCCGCGACTTCGGCGGCCGCATCGTCATGCTGCAGCGCGCAACGACGACATCGACCAGGTGCTGGGCCTGGAGGACGGCGCGGACGACTACATCACCAAGCCCGTGGCGCCGCGCGTGCTGCTGGCCCGCCCGAAGGCGCTGCGGCGTCGCGACGGAACACCGGCCGACCTGCGCTTCGGCCCGCTGCTCATCCGGCCTGCGGCGCGCGAGGTGCTCGTCAACGGCGAGCCGGTCGAGCTGACCACCGCGGAGTACGAGCTGCTGTGGTTCCTGGCGCAGCGCGCCGGGCGAGTGGTCTCGCGCGACGACATCATGCAGGGGCTGCGCAGGCTGGAGTTCGACGGCCTGGACCGTGCTATCGACGCCCGGGTCTCGCGCCTGCGCCGCAAGATCGGCGACGACGCGCAAGCGGCCGCCCGCATCAAGACCGTGCGCGGGCAGGGCTACCTGTTGGCGCTCGACTGACCCGCCTCGTGGGGGCGTCGACGTGAAGCTCTCGCCGCTGGCCCGTGCGGCAGCCGGCCTGGCGCTGGCGGTGGGGGCGCTGCTGCTGCTGGTGCAGGCGCTCCTGCACGCCGCGGTGGCGGAGGTGACCGACGACTACGCGCGCCGCTTCATGCGCGGCACCGTGGACCTGCTGGTGCACGAGCTGGCGCCGCTGGACGCGGCGGCGCGCGTGCGTCGCGTGGCCGAGCTCGACGAGCGCTTCGCCTACCCGGTGAAGCTGGTGCCCGAGGCCGCGCTGCCGCCGGCCGTGCGGGCGGCGCTGGCGCGCGGCGAGCTGTCGGTCAGCGGCCTGAACCGTCGCATCCACGCGGCGCTGCCGGGCGGCGCGGCGCAGGTGCTGGAGCTGGGCCCGCTGGACCCGGACTGGAACCCCGAGCATCGCCTGCAGCCGCCGCGCGAGCTGTGGCTGCAGGGCGCCGTGGCACTGGTGCTGTCGGGCCTCGTCGGCGGCCTGGCCTGGCTGCTGCTGCGCCCGGCCTGGCGCGACCTGCGCGCGCTGCGCCGCGCCGCCGACGCACTGGCCGGCGGCCGCTTCGACACGCCGCTGCCCGCCCTGCGCGGCCGCCTGTTCGCGCTCGTGGACGAGGCCGGCCGCGCCGCGCTGACGCGGTGCAGGCCTGCGAACGCGACCTCGACGAGCGGGACGCGCTCATCGACGCCAGCCTGGTGTTCGCGCGGCTGGACCTCGGCGCCTGGCAGGCACGCCCCGAACCCGGCGACCTGGCGGCGCTGCTGGCGCACGAGGCGCGCACGCTGGCGCCGCTGCTGGAGGGCCGGGCCCTGAGCACGGCACTGGCGCTCCCGGGGCCGGTGTGCTTCGAAGCCCGGCTGCTGCCCTATGCCGTGCGCAACGGCCTGCGCAACGCGGCCCGCCACGCGCACGGACGCATCTCCCTGAGCGCGTGGCGCGAGGGCGACGACGTGCTGGTGGCCGTGGACGACGACGGCGAGGGCATCCCGCCGCCCCAGCGCGAGGCGGTGTTCCAGCCCTTCAGGCGCCGGACCGCTCACGCGACCGCGCCAGCGGCGGCTTCGGCCTGGGCCTGGCCATCGTGGCGCGCGTGATGCAGCAGCACGGCGGGCAGGCCTCGGTGGGCGACTCGCCCCTGGGCGGCGCGCGGCTGCTGCTGCGCTGGCCGGCCGGCGGCGCGGGCTGAAGCCCGGCGCGCCGGCCAGCAGAGGGGGCGGCTTACTGCACGCGGAAGTCGTCGTGGCAGGCCTTGCAGGTGCCGGCGGCCGAGCCGAAGGCGGCCCTGAGCTGGTCGAGGTTGTTGGCCTTGGCGGCCACGGCCAACTTGGCCACCTCTTCCTGCATCTTCTTGGCACCGGCGTCGAACTGGGCGCGTTCCGTCCAGACCTTGGCCAGCGGCGCACCCTTGTCGGTGCCGGCGGTGCCTTCCACGAAGCCAGCGAACGGCAGGTTGGCCACGAACGCCACGACATCGGCATTGGCCGCCGCCGCCGGGCCGTTGAATGGCACGCGGCCGTTGGCCATGGCACCGATGCGCCCGAAGTGAGCGGCCATCACCTGGAAGGCGGCCTTGCGGTACTTGACCGCGTCGTCGGGCCTCTGGAACTGCGCCGCAGCGGGCAGCGCGGTCGCCAGGCCAACGACGGCCGTGCAGACGAGCATCAGACGAGACATCCGGATTCTCCTGGATAGGGTGGAGGGGTCTACTGCCGCAGCAGTATCGCCGCTGCGGCCGTCACGTGGGTGCCGCGGCCGACGCCAGGGCGGCCCAGGGATAACCCTCTGTGGGGCTGCGGTCGGCGAGCGCGGTATGGTTCGCGACTGCCGCCCCGTCGTCGAGCATGACCCCAGTGTCCACCGACCCCCCGCCGCCGCGACCCGTTCGCGTCTGGGACCTTCCCACGCGCCTGTTCCACTGGCTGCTGGCTGCGGCCGTGATCGGCTGCGTGGTCACGGCCAAGATCGGCGGCGGCGCGATGGTCTGGCACACCCGACTGGGCATCTGCGTGCTGGCGCTGGTCGTCTTCCGGCTGGCCTGGGGCTTCGTCGGCGGGCACTGGAGCCGCTTCGCGCGCTTCGTCTACGCGCCGGGCACGCTGCTGCGCTACCTTCGCGGCCAGGCGCGGCCCGAGGAGCGGCTCGACGTCGGCCACAGCCCCACAGGCGCGCTGAGCGTGTTCGCGCTGCTCGGCATGCTGATGGCGCAGGTGGGCACGGGGCTGGTCTCCGACGACGAGATCGCCTTCGTCGGCCCGCTCAACCGTTACGTGGCCACCGACACCGGGCTGGCGGCCACCAGCCTGCACAAGACCTGGGGCCAGTGGCTGGTCATCGGCCTGGTGGCGCTGCACGTGCTGGCCATCGCCGCCTACCTCGTGCGGCGCAACAACCTCGTCAGGCCCATGCTCGGCGGCGACAAGCTGCTGCCGCCCGACACGCCCGCCAGCGCCGACGGCGCGGCGCAGCGCGGGCTGGCGCTGGTGATCGCGGTGGCCGCCGGCGCATTGGCCTGGTGGGTGTCGCGGCTGGGGGGCTGATCGCATGGGGCGATTGCCGCAAAGCCCGCACCGGGAATGAGAACGCCCGGCCCCCGCATCGAGCTCGTGCCGGCCGACGGCGACGAGGCCGTGGCCGCGGTGCGCAAGCTGTTCGGCGAGTACGCGGCCTCGCTGGGCGTCGACCTGTGCTTCCAGAACTTCGAGCACGAGCTGGCCGCGCTGCCCGGCGAGTACGCGCCGCCGCACGGCGCGCTGCTGCTGGCGCTGGTCGACGGCGAACCCGCCGGCT
>JBILSW010000576.1:0-2507 GCA_044371895.1 Rubrivivax sp. | reverse complement strand
GGGTGCCCGCGCTCGCGCACCGTGCCCACGAAGCTGGCGACGGCGCCGACGCCGAGGTCACCCTCGCGCAGCGCGGCCAGCTCGGCGCCGAGGTCGAAGTCGGCGGCCTGGATGCGCACGCGCGGCACGGGAGCAGCCATCTCAGCCCCCTGTCACGGGTGGGAAGAACGCCACCTCGTCGCCATCGGAGAGCGGGGTGTCGTCGCCGCAGACGGCCTGGGCGACCGCGGCACGCACCGGCCGGCCGGGCGCCAGCAGCTCGGCATGGCGCCCGCCGCGGGCGGCCAGCTGGCGGCGCAGGCTGCCGACGGTGGTGCCGGCGGGCAGGGAGACTGCCTCGTGCGGCCCCAGGGCCTCGCGCAGCGCGGCGAAATAGCGGACTTGGACAGTGAGCATCGGAAACTCGACGGGCGCGAGCCGCGCGCCCAGACGCGGGATGCTAGCGGCGCCCACGCAACGGTGCCGGCGTCGCGCCGGAGCCCGGGTCGGCGACCGGGCCACCCCCGCGGGCGGAGTCGGCGGGGCCGTGGCCCGCCTCAAGCGTGGAGCCAGCCCGCCAGCGCCCGGTAGGCCACGGCGTCGCCGACGCGGATGGCCTGGCCCGGTGGCACGTCCACCAGCCCGTCGGCCCACACGGTGGAGGTGAGGACACCCGAGCCCTGGTTCCCGAAGAGAACCAACCGGCCATCGGCGCCGACGCGCACGCGCAGGAATTCGCGCCGCTTGTCGGGGCGCGGCCAGTCGAAGCCCGCCACCAGCGGCAGCGCCGGCGGAAGGCCGCCCGGCAGCCCCTGCAGCGCGGCCAGCACCTCGTGCACGGCCAGCAGCCAGGTGACGAACGACGACACCGGGTTGCCCGGCAGGCCCACCAGCAGCGCCTCGCTGCCGTCGGGGCGGCGGATGGAACCGAAGGCCAGCGGCTTGCCGGGCTTGATGGCGAGTTGCCAGTTCTCCAGCCGGCCCTCGGCCTCGGCGGCGGGCTTGAGGTGATCCTCCTCGCCCACCGAGACGCCGCCGCTGGTGACGATGAGGTCGTGCCCCTCGGCGGCGCGTCGCAGCGCCTCGCGCGTGGCGTCCAGCCGGTCGGGCACGTTGCCGAGGTCGGTGACGGCGCAACCGGCGGCCTCGGCCAGGGCGCGCAGCGTGAATCGGTTGCTGTTGTAGAGGGCCCCGGGCCTCAACGGCTCGCCCGGCATGGCCAGTTCGTCGCCGGTGCACAGGATGGCCACGCGCGGGCGCCGCAGCACCGGCAGCGTCGCCACGCCCACCGAGGCCGCCAGGCCCAGCGCCTGCGGCTGCAGCCGCAGCCCCGGGGCCAGCACCACGGCGCCCTCGGCCACGTCTTCGCCGCGGCGGCGGATGGCCAGCCCCGAGCCGGGCACGATGTTCACGCGCACCGCAACGCCGCCGTCCAGCGCCTCGCATTGCTCCTGCATCACCACCGCGTCGGCGCCCTCGGGCACCAGGGCGCCGGTGAAGATGCGCGCGGCCGTGCCGCGCTGCAGCGGCTGCCCGACGTGGCCGGCCGCGATGCGCTGCGATACAGGAAGCACGGTGCCGGCGGCTGGCATGTCGGCGCAGCGCATGGCATAGCCGTCCATCGCCGAGTTGTCAGCGCCCGGCACGGCGATGGTGGCGCGCACCTCGGCGGCCAGCACGCGGCCCCTGGCCTCGAACGCCGAGACCGTCTCCGCGTCGGCGATGCGGTGGGCCGCGGCGGCCGCGGCCAGGCGCTGCAGGGCCTCGTCCAGCGTCAGCAGGGGGCGCGGTGCGTTCATGCGATGGCGTGTTCTTCGAGGTAGGCCTTGACCGCCGCCACGTCGGGCGGAACCACCGTGAAGCGGCGCGGCAGCGACTCCAGGTGCCGCAGCCCCGCGGGCGGCTCGGGATCGATGCCCGTGGCCTCGCGGATGGTGGCCGCGAACTTGGCCGGCAGCGCCGTCTCGAGCACGATCATGGGCACGCCGCTCTCGCGCTGCTCCCAGGCCACCTTCAGGCCGTCGGCGGTGTGGGTGTCGACGAGGGTGCCGTGCTGCTGCCAGCAGCGGCGGATGGTGGCCAGGCGGTCGGCGTGCGTGCTCCGGCCGCTGGAGAAACCGAAGTCGCCGCGGGCACGCGCCATGGTGTCGGCGTCGAGCGCGAAGCCCCCCTGCCGCGGCACCTGCTCGCCGAACAGGCGCGCCGTGGCGGCGCCGTCGCGGCCCAGCAGGTCGAACACGAAGCGCTCGAAGTTGCTGGCCTTGCTGATGTCCATGCTCGGGCTCGAGGTCTCGTGCGTCTCGGCACTGCCGCGCACGCGATACGAACCCGTGCGGAAGAACTCGTCGAGCACGTCGTTCTCGTTGGTGGCCACAAGCAGCCGGCGGATCGGCAGGCCCATCAAGCGCGCCACGTGGCCGGCGCAGACGTTGCCGAAGTTGCCGCTGGGCACGGTGAAGCTCACGGCCTCGTCATTGGACCGCGTGGCCTGGAAGTAACCCGCGAAGTAGTACACCACCTGGGCCAGC
>JBILSW010000575.1:0-2517 GCA_044371895.1 Rubrivivax sp. | reverse complement strand
CAGGCCGTGAAGCTCAAGCGACTGCAGCACCTGCAGGCCACCATCGAGGACAACGTGCGACGCATCAGCGCCAGCCGCGTCGGCACGGTGCAGCGCATCCTGGTCGAGGGGCGCTCGAAGAAGAGCGCAGCCGAGCTGATGGGCCGTACCGAGTGCAACCGCATCGTCAACTTCGACGGCGGCCCGCAATCGGCCCGGCTGGTGGGCCGGATGCTCGATGTGCGCATCACCGAGGCGCTGCCGCACTCGCTGCGCGGCACGCCGGTGCTGCACGATGCGCCCGCCGCGGCCTGAGTGGCGGGCGGGGCTTCAGCGCCCCGGGCCGAAGCCAAACCACCAGAGCGCGCCTGCCGTGGCCAGCACCATCCCGGCGTAGGTGGCCATGCGGCCGTCGCGGCCGAACACCACCAGGCCCAGCAGCACCACTACGGCCGCAGCTGCGGCCGACGCGCCCGCCAAGCGGCGCCAGCGCACGCCGGCCAGCTGCCGCCGCCACACCAGCTTGGCCAACGCAGAAGCCATCGCCCCCAGCATCAGCGAGGGCAGGAAGAGGTTGACGAGGTGCCAGACGGCGTCGAGCGGGCCCATCGGCGGGTGGTCGAGGTTTGTCGTGGACGAAAACACCGCGCCGCCCCGGGGTGGTGCGGCGGACGGTGGGCTCCTACAATTGTGGCGTGAGCGTCATCGCCCTCGGTCTCAACCACACCACGGCCCCGCTGGATCTTCGTGGTCGCTTGGCCTTCGCGCCCGAGCAGACCGCACCGGCCCTGCAGGCGCTGCGCCAGCAGTTGCAGCGCGCCGTGCCCGAGGCGGCGCTGGTCTCGACCTGCAACCGCACCGAGCTGTACGTGGCCAGCGCCACGCCGGCCGGCGCAGAGGAATTGGTGCGCCCGGCCGTCGAGTGGCTGGCCACGCAGGGCGGCATCGCGCCCAACCAGCTGCAGTCGCACAGCTACGTCATGGAAGACCGTGCCGCCGCGCGCCATGCTTTCCGCGTGGCCAGTGGCCTGGACAGCATGGTGCTTGGCGAGCCGCAGATCCTGGGCCAGATGAAGCAGGCCGTGCGCCTGGCCGATGAAGCCGGCACGCTGGGCACGACGCTGCACCAGCTGTTCCAGCGCAGCTTCTCCGTGGCCAAGGAGGTGCGCAGTTCCACCGAGATCGGCGCGCACAGCGTCAGCATGGCCGCCGCGTCCGTGCGGCTGGCGTCGCAGCTGTTCGAGGACCTGGCCCAGATCAAGGTTCTGTTCATCGGTGCCGGCGAGATGATCGAGCTGGTCGCGACGCACTTCGCGGCGCGCACCCCGAAGGCCATCGCGCTGGCCAACCGCACGCTCGAGCGCGGCGAGAAGCTGGCCGCGCGCTTCGGCGGCGAGGCCCTGCGCCTGGCCGACATGCCCGACCGCCTGCACGAGTTCGACGCCGTCGTCTCCTGCACCGCGAGCACGCTCCCCATCGTGGGCCTGGGCGCGGTGGAACGGGCGCTGAAGGCACGCCGCCGCCGGCCGATGTTCATGGTGGACCTGGCCGTACCGCGCGACATCGAGCCCGAGGTCGCGCGCCTGGCAGACGTCTACCTCTACACTGTCGACGACCTCTCCACGCTGGTGCAGAGCGCGTCCGACAAGCGCCAGGCCGCCGTGCAGCAGGCCGAGGCCATCATCGACGCTGGCGTCACCAGCTTCCAGCACTGGCTCGACCAGCGCGCCGCCGTGCCGCTGATCCAGGCGCTCAACCGCCAGGCCGACGACTGGGCGACGCTGGAACTGCACCGCGCGAAGAAGCTGCTCGCCAAGGGCGAGCCGGTCGAGGCCGTGCTCGAGGCCCTGAGCCGCGGCCTCACGCACAAGATGCTGCACGGCACGATGGCCGAGCTGCACGCGGCCGAGGGCGACGAGCGCTCGCGCCTGGCCGATACGGTGTCGCGCCTGTTTCTGCGCTCCGGCCGCCACGGCGGCGGCGACGCCTCCTCCCGTTAGCGCCGCTGCGGCCGGTGCGGCGGGCCGGTTGGCGCGCCGTGGCCGGGCCGTGCGCCCTGGCCTTCCTGCCCGATGAACCCCTCCCTCCGCGACCGCTTCGAGCGCCTGGCGCTGCGCCTGGCCGAGCTCGACGCCACGCTGTCCGACCCCGGCGTCGCCGCCGACCCCCAGCGCTACCGCGCGCTGCTGCGCGAGCAGGCCGAGGTGCAGGGCATCGTCACGCGCTGGCAACGCTACCGCCAGCGCGAGGCTGACATCGCCGCCGCGCGTGAGTTGCTGGCCGGCGACGACGCCGAAATGGCGACCATGGCCGCCGAGGAGATCGCCGCGGCCGAGGCCGAGATGCAGCGCCTACAGGCCGAGCTGCAGACCGCCTTGCTGCCGAAAGACCCCGACGACGAGCGCAACGCCTTCCTCGAGATCCGCGCCGGCACCGGCGGCGACGAGAGCGCCCTGTTCGCTGGCGACCTGGCGCGCATGTACCTGCGCTTCTGCGAGCGCCAAGGCTGGCGCACCGAGGTGCTGTCGCAGAACGAGT
>JBILSW010000089.1:0-8700 GCA_044371895.1 Rubrivivax sp. | reverse complement strand
CACCCACTGCGACCTGGTCGCGGCCGTCAAGGGCGGTCGCTTCCGCGACGACCTGTACTACCGCCTCAACGGCGCCCACTTCCACCTGCCGCCGCTGCGCGATCGCGAGGACCTCGGCGTGCTCGTCGACCGCCTCTGCGCCGACGGCAGCCCGGCCGTGCGCCTGAGCGCGCCAGCCCGCGCGCGCCTGGTGGCCCACTCCTGGCCGGGCAACCTGCGCGAGCTGTGCAACGCCATCGAGTGCGCGCGCTCGCTGTGCTCCGACGGCGTGGTCACGCCCGACGACCTGCCCGAGTCGCTGGGCGCGCATCCGCCCGGGCACCTGTCCGGGCTGTGGCGGCCGCGCGGCACGGCCCGCGTCGAGCCGGCCGGCGACGCGGCCCGGGCCTGGCTGCCCACGCTGCGCCAGCACCGCTGGAACGTGAGCGAGGCGGCGCGCCAGCTGGGGGTGTCGCGCATGACGCTGTACCGCTGGATGAAGCGCGCGGGCGTGCGCTCGCCGAACCAGGCGCAGTCTGCGGAACCCTGACAAGGTCGGCCCAGGGCAGCCGGCGCGGAACGGCGCCGCGCACCGTGGCCGCTGCGGCCTTGCCGCGCTGTCACTTGTCACGCGCTCGTGTGACAGCTGTCACACGCGCCCGCCGCCGATGTGACACCTGTGCCGTCAGCGCCGCGCGGCGCCGCCCGTGCGGGCCACCGGCCCGCCGCCGGGCACGGCCCTTGCAGAACGGGTCGGCTGCCCGCAGGCGGCCGCGGCCCCGGCCCGGGTGTCCGCGCCAACGAAGGAGACGTATTCCCATGCAAGCCCAAGACCAGGCCGGCCGCTGGCTGGCCGACTTCGACGCCGCCCTGCAGCGCGGCGACATCGATGCCGCCGTCGCGATGTTCCACGACGACTGCTACTGGCGCGACCTGCTGTCGTTCACCTGGAACATCAAGACGGCCGAAGGCGCTGCGCAGGTGCGCGCCATGCTCGAGGCCACGCTGGCCCAGACGCAGCCTTCGAGCTGGGCCCTGGACGGCCCGGCCGCCGAGGCCGACGGCGTGACCGAGGCCTGGTTCACCTTCGAGACCGGCGCCTCCCGCGGCAAGGGCCTGCTGCGCCTGCGCGACGGCAAGGCCTGGACGCTGCTGACCACCATGGTCGAGCTCAAGGGCTTCGAGGAGGCCAAGGGCGCGTCGCGGCCCAAGGGCGTGGAGCATGGCGCGCACAGGGGCCGGCAGACCTGGAAGGAATCGCGCGACGACGAGGCCCGCACGCTGGGCTACACCCGGCAGCCGCACGTGCTGATCATCGGCGGCGGGCAGGCCGGCATCATCCTGGGCGCGCGGCTGCGCAAGCTGGGCGTGCCGGCCATCATCATCGAGAAGAACGCGCGCGCCGGGGACTCCTGGCGTAACCGCTACAAGAGCCTGTGCCTGCACGACCCCGTCTGGTACGACCACCTGCCCTACATGCCCTTCCCCGAGGACTGGCCCGTCTTCGCGCCCAAGGACAAGATCGGCGACTGGCTCGAGATGTACACGAAGGTGATGGAGCTGAACTACTGGAACTCCACCACCTGCAAGCACGCGCACTTCAACGAGGCCCGCCAGGAGTGGGAGGTGACGGTGGAGCGCGAGGGCCGCGAGGTGACGCTGCGCCCGAAGGAGCTGGTCATTGCGCTGGGCGTGTCGGGCTACCCGAACGTGCCCGCCATTGCCGGCGCCGACAGCTTCGAGGGCGACCAGTTCCACTCGAGCAAGTTCCCGGGGGCCGAGAACTACCGCGGCAAGAAGGCCGTGGTGCTGGGCTCGAACAACTCCGCGCACGACATCTGCGCCGCCCTGTGGGAAGAAGGCGTCGACGTGACCATGGTGCAGCGCTCGTCGACGCACATCGCGCCCAGCGAATCGCTGATGGAGCTGGCGCTGGGCGGCCTGTACTCCGAGCAGGCGTTGAAGAACGGGATCGACCACCACAAGGCCGACCTGATCTTCGCCAGCGTGCCGTACAAGATCATGCACGGCTTCCACATCCCCGTGTACGAGGAGATGAAGCGGCGCGAGGCCGATCTGTACGGGCGCCTGGAGAAGGCGGGCTTCCTGTTGGACTTTGGTGTCGACGGCTCGGGCCTGTTCATGAAGTACCTGCGCCGCGGCTCGGGCTACTACATCGACGTCGGCGCGTCCGAACTCGTCGCCAACGGCAGCGTCAAGCTGCGCAGCGGGGTCAACATCGCGCAGATCAAGCCGAAGTCCGTGGTGCTCAGCGACGGCTCCGAGCTGCCGGCCGACCTCATCGTCTACGCCACCGGCTACGGCTCGATGAACCGCTGGCTGGCCGACCTCATCTCGCCCGAGGTGGCCGACCGCCTGGGCAAGGTGTGGGGGCTGGGCTCCGACACGCCCAAGGACCCCGGGCCCTGGGAGGGCGAGCTGCGCAACATGTGGAAGCCCACGCAGGTGCCGCACCTGTGGGTGCAGGGCGGCAACCTGCACCAGAACCGCCACTACTCGCAGTTCATGGGCCTGCAGCTGAAGGCGCGCTACGAGGGCATCCCGACCCCCGTGTACGAGCTGGCGGCGGCGCACCACCGCAGCTGAGCGAAGGCCGCCCCGGACCGGCCCGCCATCGAAGGTTGGCTCTTTCGGATCATGCCGCTCGCCGATTCGTCGCGGCTCGGACATGGCGGGTTCATGCGCGGCCTCTAGCCTGAGCCGAACGCATCCTTTTCCCGGAGTCACGGTCCCGGCACCGCCCCGTGTGGCCCGCCGCGCCTGCCGCGGACTCGTGGCACCGGGGCCCGCCATGAATCCAACCCCTCGCCGGGCGCCGTCGCTCCTTCTCGCGCTGTTCTGCGGCCTCGCACCCTGGCAACCCGGCGTCGCGCAGGCTGCCGGCGCCGTCGAGCGCCTGGCGCCCGTGTCGGCCACGGCGGTCGACGCACAGGCGTCTGCAACGCGCGGCCCCCTGCCCCCGGTCACTTCCACCGTGCTGGCCATCCCGGCCGCACCCGGCGGATCGCCGGTGTCACCCGCCAGGGTCGAGCGCTCGCCCACCGACTTCGAACGCCTCGCCACGGTGGCCAATGCGGGGCGGCCGCTGTGGCGCCTTGGCACGGAACCGCGCTCCGACGAGCGCCTGCCCGAGGCCACCGAAGGCTCCGGCACCGTGCCCGCCGACTACCCGCTGCATGCCGGCGACGAGGTGCTGGTCCATGTCTGGGGCAGCGTCGAGGGCGAATGGCGGCTGCGGGTCGATCGCAGCGGCCGGATCGTGCTGCCTCGGGTGGGCCCGGTTGCGGCCGGCGGCAGCACCGCGGCCGAACTCACCCAACGCGTGCGCGAGCGCCTGCAGACCGTGTTCAGGGGCTTCGAGCTCAGCGTCGCCGTCACCGAGGCCGTGGCCGTGCGGATCCGCGTCACCGGCTTCGTGGCCGAACCGGGAGACCGGGTGCTGCCCGGACTCACCACGCTGTCGCGCGCGCTTGCGCGGGTGGACGTCGCCAGCGCGGGCGGGAGCCTTCGGCGCGTCAGCCTGCGCCGCGCCGGGCGCGAGATCGCCGTCTTCGACCGCTATGCCCTGCTGGCACGCGGCCTTGCAGGCGACGATCCCGTGCTGCTGCCGGGTGACGTCATCCACGTCGATCCCGTCGGCCCGCAGGTGGCGGTGATGGGGGCGGTCAACCGACCGGCCGTCTTCGAGACGCTGCCGGCGCAGACGCTCGCGGATGCCTTGGCGCTTGCCGGCGGCTTCTCCGCCGTGGCCGACGGCGACCGCGTCGAGATCGAACGTCGGCGCGGCGAGCCCTTCGCGCGCATCCTGCAGCTGCGCTGGCCCGACGATGCCGGCCACGCGCTGGCCGACGGCGACCTGCTGCGCGTGCCTTCACGCACCGAGGCCGCGGGGCCAACGCTGCTGGGCCGCAAGCGGGTGCGGGTCGAAGGCGAGGTGCTGCGCCCGGGCGACTATGTGCTCGACCCGCAGGCCACGCTGGCCGACGCCGTGGCGGCTGCCGGAGGCACCACCGGCGCGGCCTTCCTGTTTGGCACCGAGTTGCGACGCGAGCGCGTGCGGCTGCTGCAGGAGGCGAACTACCTGCGCGCGCTGCAGGAACTCGAGGCCGAGGCCTCGAGGCTGGCCACATCGCGCGCCGCCTCGGCGGACGCCCCGCGCGGCCAGGAGTCGGCCCTTCGCGACCTGATGTCGCGCCTGCGCGCGCGCCGCCCCGAAGGCCGCCTGGTGCTCGACCTGACACCCGCCGCCAGCCAGCTGCCGGCCCTGCTGCTGGAAGACGGCGACTTCGTCCGCGTGCCGCCCCGCAGCCAGAGCGTGGGTGTGTTCGGCACGGTGTTCAACGCCGGCAGCTTCGTGCACGATGGGCGGCAGCGCCTGGGCGACTACCTCGCGCGCGCCGGCGGGCCCACCGCGGCCGCCGAGGCCGACTCTATGTTCGTGGTGCGGGCCAATGGCAGCGTGCTCTCGGCACGCCAGGGCGGCTGGTGGAGCGGGCGCACGCAGTTCGAGGTCGAGCCCGCGCTGCCGGGCGACACGGTGTTCGTGCCCGAGCGGCTGGACCGCGTGACCTTCGTGCAGGGCGCGAAGGACTGGACCCAGATCCTGTACCAGCTCGGCATCGGCCTCGCGGCGCTGCTGACCGTCCGCTGACCGCCGCGATGGACACCGCCCCGCCGGTCAGCGAGCCGACGCCAGCACTGCCGACCCCGGCGGCCTCGTGGCCGCCGCCCAGCATCGGCTGGCTCGAAGTGGCCTTGCCGCTGTGGGCGCGGCGCTGGCGCCTGTTGTTCAGCGGGCTGCTGGCGGCGGTGCTCGGGCTGGCCCTGGGCCTGTCGCAGGTGGTGAAGTTCACCGGCGAGGCCAGCTTCGTCGTCACCCCGACGCAGCGGCCCTCGCAGGCCGGGCTGTCGGCGATGTCGGGCGTGCCGGGCACCCTGCCCGGCAGCCTGAGCCCGTTGGATCTGCACGTGGCTGTGTTGAAGAGCCGAACCGTCGCCGACCGGCTGATCGGGCGTTTCGACCTCGTGCGCGGCTGGGGTGTGGCCGATGCCACGCAGGCACGGGCGCTGCTGGCGCGGCGAATGAGCTTCACGGTGGCGCGGCGTGAAGGCATCATCTACGTGGAAGTCGAGGACGTTCATCCGCAGCGCGCCGCCGCCATTGCCAACCAGGCCGTCGAGGAACTGCGGCTCCTCCTGCGCGGCTTCGCGCAGACCGAGGCGCGGCAGCGCCGCATCTTCTACGAGGTCCAGCTGGCCCGGGCACGCGGCGCGCTTGACGAGGCGCAGAAGCGACTGCAGGCCAGCGGCTACGACCGCGCGGCGTTGCGCAGCGAACCGGGCGCCGCCGCCAGTGCCTACGGGCGCCAGCAGGCCGAGATCGCAGCCGCCGAGGTGCGGCTGGCCGCGCTCCTGCTCGCGCGCGCCGACAGCTCGCCCGAGGTGCAGAAGGCGCGGGCCGAGATCGGCGCGCAGCGCTCGCAGCTGGCTCGTATGGAAGCACCGCGCGAAGACGCGCCCGGCGCGTTCACGGCGCGGCTGCGCGAGTTCCGCTTCGCCGAGACGCTGGCGGATTCGCTGGCGCGCCAGGTCGAGGCGGCGCGCTTCGACGAGGACGCCGAGCCGCTGCCGCTGCAATGGCTGGACCAGGCGCAGCCGCCGAGGTGGCCGTCGAAGCCGAGCCTGCCGAACTGGGTGGTGCTGGGTTTCCTGCTCGGGTTGCTCGTGCAGGGCGGATGGGTGCTGACGCGCCACCGCGCGAGGCTGGCGCAGCAGGATCCGTCCTACCGGCTCAGGCTGGCCCAGGTGCAGGCCGTGCTGCCGGCCCGCAGGCAGGGCTGGCTGGCGCGCCAGCGTGCCCGCCGCGCTGCGCCCGCGGGCACGCCGTGAGGATCCAGGGCACGGCGACCCTGGGCACCGCCCAGGCAATGGCACTGGCGGCGGCCTTGGGCTCGGCCACGGTCTACGCCACGTGGCTGGATGCCGCCCAGCTGGCCACCTGGGCCTTGGCACTCGGCGCAGGCCGTGCGGCCCAGTTGCTGGTGGACGGCGGGCTCAAGGCGGCACTGGTGCGTCATCCCCTGGGCTTGCATGCCGATGCCGCGGCGCAGCTGACGCGCTGGGTGCTGTCGGCGGCCGCGGGCCTGTCGTGCATCACGGTGCTCACGGCCGCCTGGATCCTGTCCCGAGGGTATGCGGCGACGGCACCGAACCTGCTCGTGGCAGCGGCCATGGTGGCCTACCTGGTCTCGCACGCAGTCGCCCTGGTGGCGCTGGCCTGGCTGGAGCGCGCCGGCCGCTTCGACCGCATTGGTCGCATCGAAGGTGGCGCCACGGTGCTTGAGTTCGCACTGCCCGCGCTGCTGCTTGTGGCCGGGCTGGGCTGGGTCCCGGCCCTGCTGGCCGGACTGGTCCTGGGCCGGGCCGTGCGTGCCCTGGGCATCGTCCTGGCTGCACGGGGCGTCGGCGTCCTGAACGGTCCGGGTCTGGCCGCGGCACCCTGGGGCGACGGCCTGGCGATGCAGGCGATCGCGGCGCTGGCGATGCTGCGCGATCAGCAGCACCTCTGGCTGGTGGCTCCGCTGTTCGGCACCGCCTGGGCAGGAGCCTATGCCTTCGGCCTGATGGCCTGCGCGCTGGCCTCGCAGGTCGCGGTGGCCACCGTGTCGCGTGTCGCCGTGCCGGCGCTGCGGCCCCTGAGCCCGCGCCGCCGCGCCGTGCGGGCAGCGCGCAGCCTGCGCCTCCTGGCCTTGTGGGCCTTGCCGCTGCTGCTGCTGACCTGGCCCCTGCTGCAGTGGGCCGACACGGCCTGGTGGGACGGCCGCTGGCAGCTGGCACTGGCCCTGTTGCCCGGCCTCGTGGTGCGCATGGCCGCAGGGCTGCCGCTGGCGGTGCTGGGGCCCTGGCTGGCCGTGGCGCTGCCGCCCTGGGCGGCGGCCCGGGTGCACACACGATGGACGGCAGCGGAGCTGCTGCTGGCCGGCGCGGCGCTGGCGTGGCTCGGGCCGGCCGGCCTGGCGGTGTCCTGGGCGCTTGGCGGAGCCCTGGGCACGCTGCTGTTCATGAACGCGCTGCGCCCGCACGGCCTCGGCTGGTTCCTGGGTGCGCTCAAGAGACTACCCAACACGGGGCGGCAGCGATGGTCGATGTCGACGTGCTCCTGACACCGCGCGAATCCGGCGGCCACGAGGCGGCGTTGTTCACGTGGCTGGGCGACGCGTGGCGACACGACGGCTTGGTGCCCAGGCTGTTGCTGCCCGGGGCCCTGCACGAGATGGCATGGCAGCGGGGTCTCGAGAGCCGCATCTGCCCGACGCAGCCCATCGAAGATCGACGCGATGCCCTGGCCGCGTTGTTCGAGGCACCCCGCGGGCGCCCTGTGCTGCTGGCCCCCGGGGTGCTGCACGCCCAGGCCTGGCTGATGGCCGCAGCGGTGCTGGCGCGCCGGCCGGTGTGGCTGTACGTGCCCATGTGCTTCCGCGCCAAGACCATGGGCTATCGCTGGGCCCGCCAGCGCGACCGGGCGCTCGCGCCCTGGCTGGGCCGTGTCGAGGGCATCATCACCGTCGACGACCAACAGGCCCAGCGCCTGCGCGATGAATGGGGCGTGTCGATCCCGGTGTTCTCGCTGCCCAACCGCGTGAGCGTACGGGGAGTAGCCCCACCGCCACCGCCGCGCGCCGTCGACGGCCGGCTGCGCGTGGGCTACGTCGGCCGGTTCGAGCTGCACCAGAAGGGCCTGGACTGGCTGGCCGACACGCTTCGAAGTGAGCACGCCCTCGGCGACGCGTTCCGCTGGCGCTTTCAGGGCCGCGGGCCCGGCGAGCACGTGCTGCAGACCCTGGCATCGGCGCTGGGACCGCAGCGCGTGGAGATCGCACCCTTCGCGCCCATCGAGCAGGCGCTGGCGCGGGTGGACCTGCTGCTGCTGCCTTCGCGCTACGAGGGCATGCCGCTGGTGGCGCTGGAGGCCACGGCGCGAGGCTGGCCGGTGGTGGCCAGCGACCGCGCCGGGCTCGGCGAACTGCTGCCGGTCAACGCCGTGTTCCCCTTCGGCGACGCCGGGGCACTGCGCGACGCGCTGCAGTCCCTGGCCACGCCATCGGCGCGCCGTGCCGCCGTGGCGCACGCCCGCCGTCGCCTGCTGGAGCGCCTGCCCGGCGAGGGCTACCACCGCGGCCGCCGCGCCGTGGTCGAGGCACTGCGGCGCGCAGCGGCATCCGCATGAGCCTCGCGCCGTCGACGACACCCGGCATGAACGGTCTCGCACCGATGCATCCCACCCGTGCTCGCGGCGCACCCCTGGCCTTCGTTCTGATGACGGCCCTGATCGTTTCGCTGCAGTTCGGCCCCGCCATCGGCCTGATCGGGTTCCGACTCACGGGCAGCACGGCATTCACGCTGGTGGGCGCCGCTCGCGACGGGCTCGTGCTGGCCCTGGTCGGGATGGCCCTCGGTGCCCTGCTCGTCTCCACGGCCCGCTGGCAGGCGCCGGCATCCGTGCGCTGGGCACTGTTGCTTGTGGCCGTGGTCGTCGCGTTCGCCTGGGTCTCTTCGGAGCAGCCGCTGCTCGTGGCGCTGAACCTGCGTCGGCTCGCGCTGGTGCCGTTGCTGTTCATCGCGCTGCTGCTGCTGCCCTGGACGCGACTGCAGCTGGATCGCCTCATGGCCCTGGTGCTCGCCAGCAGCCTGGTCGTGGCG
>JBILSW010000574.1:0-2522 GCA_044371895.1 Rubrivivax sp. | reverse complement strand
AGCCGCGCTGGCCCGACGTGAGCCCCGACGACCTGCGACAGGCCTGGCGCGAGATCCTGGCGCGCGCCAGGCTCACGGCCCACCACACCATCACGCGCGAGCAGCTCTCGGTGCGAGAGCACATGAGCCTGGTGCTGCGGCGGCTGCATGGCCGGCGCTTCGTGGAGTTCCACGAGCTGTTCGAGCCCGCGCGCGGCGTGCCGGTGCTCGTCGTCACCTTCATCGCCCTGCTCGAGCTTAGCCGCGAGCACCTGCTCGAGGTGACGCAGGCCGAGGCCTTCGCGCCGATCTACGTGCGCCTGGCCTACACCCCGAACTGACGGCCATGAATCGGCAGACAGGTTCACGGCGGCGCGCCACGTCCTGGTCGATGCTGCTGGTGCTGCTGGCGGCGCTGCTGCAGCCGGCGCTGGCGCGGCTGACCCCGGGCGGCGGCGCGTGGGCCGAGATCTGCACGGCGCAGGGCGCCCGCCTCGTGGCCGTGGCCGAAGACGGCGACGGGCGCGCTTCGCTGCACGGCGCCTGGGACCACTGCCCCTGGTGCCTGCGGCTCGAGGCCGCGCCGCCCCCGGCGCAGGTGGGCCGCCCCGAGCCTTGGGCGGTGCACCCGGGGCGCCTCGTCGCGGCGGCCCCGCAGGACAGCGCCGCGCCCGCTCGGCGGCCGCTGCCACCGCCACGGGGCCCGCCGCGGCCGGCGCTCGGCTGAAGCCGAACCCTCGTCGCACGCCCCCTCACCCGGCACCGGCCCTCGTCCGCAGGGCCGGCCTGCCCTCGAATCGAAAGACCTTGCCATGTTCAGCACCCTCCCGTTCACCCGCGCCCTGATGGCCACCACGCTGCTGCTGGCCGGCGCCGCGCAGGCGCAAGTCACCGTTACGGACGCCTGGGTCCGCGGCACCGTGGCGCAGCAGACCGCCACCGGCCTGTTCGCGCAGATCACCTCGGCCAAGGGCGGCCGGCTGGTGGCCGGCTCGTCGCCGGCGGCCGGCGTCGTCGAGATCCACGAGATGAAAATGGAGGGCTCGACGATGCGCATGCGCGCCATCCCGGGCCTGGACCTGCCCGCCGGCCAGCCGGTGGCGCTCAAGCCCGGCGGCCACCACCTGATGCTTATGGACCTGAAGCAGCCCCTGAAGACGGGCGAGACCGTGCCGGTGTCGCTGGTGATCGAAACCGCCGGCGGCCAGCGCGAGACGGTGCAGGTGCAGGCGGTGGTGCGCGCCATGTCGGGCGGTGGTGGGGCCGCGGGCGGCCACGGCCACCACGGGCACAAGCACTGACGGCTGCCGCCAGGCGCGGCCCCGCTCGGGGCCGCGGCGCGCTCAGCGCCCCGGCGGCTTGCCCGCGAACAGCGCCGCGGCGCGGGTCTTCAGTTCCAGCAGCTCGCTGGCACTGATCGACAACTGCCCGGCGCCGTTGACGTCGACCTTGAACTCGACGTCGCGGCCGTGGCTGGACAGCGTGCCGGCGGCGAACTCGTAGTCCTTGCGGCGCCAGGGCTGGCCCTCGGCCGCCGCGTCGTAGTCGTCGAAGGCCAGGCCCTCGATGTCGCCGCTGGCCAGGTTGAGCAGCGCGCGGGCGTCGATGACGTCTTCGGTGGTCTCGAAGGCGATGGTGATGGGGACTTTCAGGTCCAAGGGCGGGTCCGCGTCGGGGTGGCTGGGGTCGCGATTGTGATCGCTCCCGCAACCGGCCCCACGGCCGGACGGCCGCCCCTCGGGCGGCGCCCGCCCGGTCAGCCCGCGCGCCGCCGCCGCGCCAGCAGCGCCGCCACGCCGGCGCCCAGCATCAGCAGGCTGGCGGGCTCGGGCACGGGCTGCGCCGTGAAGCTCACCGTCAGCCCGTCGAGCCAGGGCGCCACGGTGCCGCCGAACTCCAGGGCGTAGCCGAGCATCGACGAAGTTGGCGGGTAGCTGTCGATGTTCATCGTCGGACCCACACCCAGGAATAGCGTGTATTCGGTGTTGGCCGCCAGCAGGGTGTTCGACGCGTGGGAGCGTCCCTCCTCGATGAATACGCCCGAAACCGTGCGGTTCGGGAGGTAGTTGACAACGACGAAGTCGTACCCGAAGTTATTGACGTTTAGGCT
Organism: Rubrivivax sp.; assembly: GCA_044371895.1. Classification (GTDB taxonomy): domain Bacteria; phylum Pseudomonadota; class Gammaproteobacteria; order Burkholderiales; family Burkholderiaceae_C; genus Rubrivivax. Next base: position 433 of record JBILSW010000574.1, on the reverse strand, counting down.
CACCTGGAAAAAGTTCCTGGCGGCATAACCAGCGGCCGAGCCCCCGCTCACGACTTCCTTGCCGTTGTAGCTGACCGTAATCTCGGACAGCTGCACAGGTGCGGGGCCGGTGGTCAGCGCGAAACCGGCGGCGCCCTGGAAACCGAAGAATGTGGCGGTGCCCGTCATCTGCGCCGTGACATCACCGCGCAGGTTGAAGCTGTAGGCGTCTCCTGTCGCTTGGTGAGAGAAGCTCAGGTTCGACTGGACTCGCCCCGGCGTACCGTTGCCGAAGTTCCAAGCGTTGATCGAGACGACATCGTTCGAGACGCTGATCGCCTGCGCCTGCGCAACGGCAGACGAAAGCGCCAGGGCGAGTGCAGCAAGGCTCTTCATGGGCGGCTCCGGAGAGTTGCGCGGCCGGCGGCCGCGGGGTGCGGCTTCGCGCCGCCCG
>JBILSW010000565.1:0-2571 GCA_044371895.1 Rubrivivax sp. | reverse complement strand
GGGCAGGTGCCGCGCCGCACGCCCTTCACGCGCGAGGGCCGCGCCGCGCTGCTGCACGCCGTGGCACACATCGAGTTCAACGCCATCAACCTGGCCCTCGACGCGGTCTGGCGCTTCCCGGGCCTGCCCGTGCCCTACTACCGCGACTGGCTCGGCGTGGCCGCGGAGGAGGCGCAGCACTTCACGCTGCTGGCCGACCACCTGGCCACGCTGGACTGCCGCTACGGCGACCACGCCGCGCACGACGGCCTTTGGACCATGTGCGAACGCACCGCGCACGACGTCACCGCGCGCATGGCGCTGGTGCCACGCACGCTGGAGGCGCGCGGCCTGGACGCCACGCCGCCCATGCAGGACAAGCTCGCTCGGGCGGGTGACGAGGCCGCGGTGCGCATCCTCGGCGTGATCCTGCGCGACGAGGTCGGCCACGTCGCCATCGGCAACTGCTGGTATCGCTGGCTGTGCCAGCGCGACGGCCTCGACCCGCTGAGCCACTACGCCGTGCTGGCCGCGCGCCACGGCGCGCCCAGGCCCAAGGGCCCGTTCAACCGACCGGCGCGCGCGGCCGCCGGCTTCAGCGCGGCGGAGCTGGAGGCGCTCGACAGGCCGCCGGCGCCCGGCACGCTTCGTGCGTGATGGCGGCAGTACACTCGCCGCCTCGTCCATTGACCCTACTCGCTGTCATGATTTCCACCCGTCGTTTCCTGCAGTTCGCCGGCCTTGCCGCCGCCACCCTGATGCTCGCCGCCTGCGGCAAGAAGGAGCCGGCCCCAGCGCCCGCAGCGACCGCGCCTGCGCCCGCGCCGGCCAAGGTCTACGTGGTGGGCACCGATGCCGCCTATGCCCCGTTCGAGAGCCAGAACGAGAAGGGCGAGATCGTCGGCTTCGACATCGACGTCGTGAAGGCCATCTCCGCCAAGGCCGGCATCGAGGTGAAGTTCGTCAACACGCCCTGGGAAGGCATCTTCAACACGCTGCAGCAGGGCGACCGCGACATGATCGTCTCGGCGGTGACGATCACCGACGAGCGCAAGCAGACGATGGACTTCTCCGACCCCTACTTCGACGCCGCGCAGCTGATCGCGGTGAAGGAGACGAGCAAGGTCACGAAGTTCGCCGACCTCAAGAAGCTCAAGGTCGGCGTGCAGACCGGCACCACCGGCGACGAGGCGGTGAGCAAGCTGATGGGCAAGACCAGCACCAGCATCAAGCGCTTCGAGAGCACCCCGCTGGCGCTGAAGGAGCTCGAGAGTGGCGGTGTCGATGCCGTGGTGGCCGACAACGGCGTGATCGCGCACTACGTGGCGAACAACCCGGGCGGCAAGTTCAAGACCGTCTCCGACAAGGAGTTCGTGCCCGAGCAGTACGGCATTGCCGTGAAAAAGGGCAACGCCGAGCTGCTGGGCAAGCTCAACCAGGGCCTGGCGGCGATCAAGGCCGACGGCACCTACAACCAGATCTACGCCAAGTACTTCGGCGCGCCCCCGGCTGCCGCCGCCCCGGCGCCCGCCCCGGCTGCCAGCAAGTGAGCCTGGGCCGCTGAGCGACGCCGGCCGTGGATCTTCGCTGGGAGATCCTGGCCGGCTACGGGCCGCTGTTCTGGAGCGGCCTGATCACCACGCTGCAGCTCACGGTGGTGGCCATCGGCGCCGGCCTGGCGCTCGGCGTGGTGATCGGTCTCGTCAGCTGCTCGAAGGACGGCCCGCCGCCGGCCACGGCCGCCGGCCGCGGCGCGATGGCGCTGCTGCGCGGTGTGGTCGCCGCTTACGTCGGCTTCTTCCGCGGCACGCCCCTGTTCGTGCAGATTCTGCTCGTGCACTTCGCGCTGATGCCCACGCTGGTGCACCCCGACCACGGCCTGCTGCTGGCCGGCGAGGCGGCGCGCAGCTTCCGCCAGGAGCACGGCGCGTTCTTCTCGGGGGCGCTGGCGCTCACGCTCAACGCCGGCGCCTACATCGGCGAGATCTTCCGCGCCGGCATCCAGAGCATCCACCGCGGCCAGACGCAGGCCGCCTACAGCGTGGGCCTGACGCACGCGCAGGCCATGCGCTTCGTGGTGCTGCCGCAGGCTTTCCGGCGAATGGTGCCAGCGCTGGTGAACGAGGGCGTCACGCTGATCAAGGACTCCTCGCTCGTCAGCGCCATCGGCCTGGCCGAGCTCGCGCTGGCCGCGCGCACCGTGGCGGGCGCCTACAGCCGCTACTGGGAGCCCTACCTGGCCATCTCGGCCGTGTACCTGGTGCTGACGCTGGCGCTGTCGCTGCTGGCGCGGCGGCTGGAAGCTCCCGCGCACCTCCGAGGGCGCTGAAGGTCTCGCACGCCCACGGCCCGGCCTGCCCCGTCACCCGAGCGGGCACGTTTGTTGCTGGAACACCACGCCTGGCCGAGGCGCCAGGCGATTCGGGACAACCCTAGGCTTAGACTGCGGGTGTTCCCTAACCCTCACGAGAATTAAGGATTCATCCGATGAAGAAGACCGTCTTTTCCGCTGCGATCCTGCTGGCCAGTGCCGGCGCCGCCCAGGCCCAGCTGAGCATCTACGGCCTCGTCGACGCCAGCTACGGCAAGAGC
>JBILSW010000177.1:0-6121 GCA_044371895.1 Rubrivivax sp. | reverse complement strand
TGTACTCCGACGCCTTCGTGCCCAAGTCGAAGGCCGACTTCCACAGCGGCGGCGACAACGGATCCAGCGAAGGCAACTCGACCACCCGCGTCGGCATCAAGGGCTCGGTGGACGTGGGCTCGGGCGTCAAGGCCAACTTCCGCTTCGAGACCGGCGGCATCACCAGCGACGGAGAGGTCAACCCCGGCGGTGCCTTCTTCAACCGCCAGGCCTGGTTCGGCCTGTCGGGCTCTATGGGCGAGCTGCGCCTGGGCCGCCAGGACTCGGTGGCCTTCCAGCAGCTGATCGACTTCGACTTCAACGGCGCCAGCAACGGCGTGTCGGCCGGCTACTATTCGAGCGTGGGCGTGTGGCTGCCGGGCCGCCAGTCGCGTTCGCTGCAGTACATCAGCCCAGCCATGGGCGGCTTCGCCGTCCAGCTCGGCTTCCAGCCCAAGGGCGACAACCTGAGCCGCGGCGAACCCAAGGCCAAGGCTGTCGTCTCGGCCGCCGGCAAGTACACCTCCGGCCCGTTGAGCTTGGGCGCGTCGTACCAGACCAAGGACGACTCCGACGGCAAAGCCTTCTCCTCGGTGGCCGGCAGTTACGACTTCGGTGCTGCCAAGGTGATGGTGGGCTACGCGATGGGCGGCAAGATAGCAGACGGCGGCTTGGGTTCGGGCCCGACGCTGGGCGTGAACGTCCCGGTGGCCGGCTTCAACATCGGCGCGCACGTTTCCAGCAACCGCGACAAGGACGCCAAGATCAACTCGATCGAAGCCTGGGTGAACAAGGAAGTCTTCAAGAACACCTACGCCTACGCCGAGATCGGCAAGTGGGACAGCGACAAGGTCGTGCTGCCCAACGGCACGAAGAAGGCTTCCGGCTACTCTGCCGGCCTGATCTTCGTGTTCTGATCGGGCGCGCGAACACGCGCTCGCCGGCGCTGCGACCTGCTGCACCGGCGCCCCGCCCAGGCCCACCGGCACCGCCGCGTGGGCCTTTTCTGTGCACCAGGCACGGGCATCAACCGCGCGGGTGATGCGTCTGATGCATCTGGCGTAGCCGCTCGCGCGCGACGTGGGTGTAGATCGTGGTGGTGCCGATGTCGGCATGCCCCAGCAGCAGCTGCACGGCGCGCAGGTCGGCGCCGTGGTTCAGCAGGTGCGTCGCGAAGGCGTGGCGCAGCGTGTGCGGAGACAGCGGCGTCGTCACGCCGGCCTGCCGTGCCCCGCGCTTGACGATGCGCCAGAAGGTCTGCCTCGTCATCGCATCGCCGCGTGCGGTGACGAACAGCGCCTCGCTGCGCTGGCCGCCCAGGATGACACCCCTGCCCCGCGACAGGTAGTCGAGCAGCCGCACGCGCGCCTCCTCGCCGAAGGGCACCAGCCGCTCGCGCGAGCCCTTGCCCAGCACGCGCAGCACGCCGTCGTCCAGCGACAGGTGCACGGTCTTCAGCGACACCAGCTCGCTCACCCGCAGGCCGCTGGCGTACATCAGCTCCAGCATCGCGCGGTCGCGCAGGCCCAGCGGCGTGGCGGAGTCAGGAGCGGCGAGCAGGGCCTCGACCTGGGCCTCCGACAACGTCTTGGGCACGCGCAAGGGCTGGCGGGCGGCCTGCAGGCGCAGCGTGGGGTCGGCGGCCACGCGGTGCTCGCGCAGCGCCCATCGGAAGTAGCGCCGGAACACGCTGAGCCGCCGGTTGGCCGTGGTGGAGCGGGTGGCGGCGTGCCGATCGGCCATGTAGGCCAGAAGGTCGGCCTCGGTGGTAGCGTCGAGTGCACGTCCGGCCGATTGCAGCAGCCACTGCGCATACAGCCGCAGGTCGCGCCGGTAGGCTGCCAGCGTCAGCGGCGCTAGGCCGTGTTCCAGCCACAGCGCGTCGCAGAAGCGGTCGATGGCGGGGTCGGTCGCGGGGTCGACCGCCCCCGCTGCCGCGGGGCTCACTCGAGCTTGAGGTTCTGCCGCTTGACGACGTCGCGGTACACCTGCAGCTCGGCCTTCATCTGCGCCGCGAACTGCTCGGGGGTGTTGCCGATCACCAGCGAGCCGGTGTCCTCGATGCGCTTGCGCACGCCGGGGTCCTCGAGCACCTTGCGCGCGGCCGCGCCGATCTGGTCGACCACCGCCTTGGGCGTGCCCTTGGGCGCGACGAGGCCGTAATAGGCCATGCGGTTGACGGGCTCCAGCCCCACTTCCTTGAAGGTGGGCACGTTGGGCAGCTGCGCCAGCCGCTGCGGCGCCGCCACGACGATGGCGATCAGCTTGCCCTCGCGGATGAACGGCAGCGCCGACGGCATGTTGTCGAAGATGACCGGAACCTGCCCGGCAACGGTGTCGTTCAGCGCCGGGCCCGCGCCGCGGTAGGGGATGTGCGTCATGAACACGCCCGCCAGACTCTTGAACAGCTCCGTCTGCAGGTGGCCTATGCCGCCGGTGCCGGAGCTGGCGTAGCTGTACTTGCCGGGGTTCTTCTTGAGTTCGGCGATGAAGCCCTTGTAGTCGCGCGCCGGGAAGCTGGGGTGCACGGCGATCACGTTGGGCGTGGCCGCGAGATTGGTGATGGGCGTGAAGTCGGTGGCCGGGTCGTAGCCGATGGCCGGGTTGATGGCCGGGTTGGAGGCTGTGGTGGACACGGTGCCCATGCCCAGCACGTGGCCGTCGGGCGGCGACTTGATGAGCTCCATGGCCCCAATGGAGCCCCCGCCGCCACCCCGGTTCTCCACCACCATCTGCTGGCCCAGGGACGTGCCCAGGCCGGGCGCGACGACGCGGGCGATGATGTCCGTCGTGCCCCCCGGTGCGAAGGGCACGATCAGCCGCACGGACTTGTTCGGGAAGGCCTGCGCCATCACGGTGGCGGGCAGTGGCAGGGCCACGGCGGCAAGGGCGGCCAGCGTGGCCAGGCGGGATCGCTGCATATGGTGGTCTCCGAAGGGGTTCCGGTCGATCGCGTCGGCCTTGCCGGGCGACACGCGCCGCCGACGAGCCGCAGATGGTAAGTCAGCGCCCGGGGCCGGCCGTCGGCTGCGCCCTTTGCGCGAGCGCCCAGTCGATGTGCTCGCGCACCAGCGCGTCGGCGCCGTCACGCGCCGCGGCCAGGGCGCGGGCGTCGGCGGCATCGCCCTGCTCGCGCCAGGCGTTGCCCAGGGCCAAGGCCAGGTTGCGGCGCCAGCGCTGCCAGCCGATGCGGCGGATGGCGCTGCCTTCCGTGCGGCGCCCGAACTCGGCCTCGTCCCAGGCCCACAGCGCCCTCAGCGTGGTCTGGCCCAGGCCGGGACGCACGTCGAAGTCGGGCAGCGGGCTGCGCCGGGCCCAGCGGTTCCAGGGGCAGGCGAGCTGGCAGTCGTCGCAGCCGTAGACCCGGTTGCCGATGGCCGGGCGCAGCGCCTCGTCGATGGCACCGTCGTGCTCGATCGTGAGGTAGCTGATGCAGCGCCGCGCGTCCAGCCGGTACGGCGCCACGATGGCCGCCGTGGGGCAGGCGTCGATGCAGGCGCTGCAGCTGCCGCAGTGCTCCGTGACCGGCTCGCCCGGCGGCAGCGCCAGGTCGACGAAGACCTCGCCCAGGAAGAACATCGAGCCGTGCTCGCGGTGCAGCAGCAGCGTGTGCTTGCCGCGCCAGCCCAGGCCGGCGCGCGTAGCCAGTTCCACCTCGAGCACCGGGGCCGAGTCGGTGAAGACGCGATGACCCAGCGGCCCGACCTCGGCCACCAGCCGCTCGGCCAGGCGCTGCAACCGGCTGCGCAACACCTTGTGGTAGTCCCGGCCGCGCGCATAGACCGAAATGACGGCGCTCCCGGGCTCGCGCAGCGCGGCCGCCTCGCGCTCGCGCCATTCGGGCACGGCCTCGCGCGGCAGGTAGTCCATGCGCGCGCTGATCACGCTCGCCGTACCGGGCACCAGTTCGGCCGGCCGCGCGCGCTTCAGGCCGTGGCGCGCCATGTAGCCCATGCCGCCATGGAAGCCGGCCGCCAGCCAGTCGAGCAGGCCCTGCTCGGCCGTGGACAAGTCGATGCCGGCGATGCCGATCTGGGAAAATCCCAGCTCCTGGCCCCACGCCCGCAGCTGTTCAACGAGGCGTTGCGGGCTTTGAAGATGCACTCCGGGCATCCGATCATCCTAGCAACCCGCCGCCTTCACTGGCCCGACGAAGCCGCCTGCGCCGCCGACGCTGCGCGGCTGGCGCGCCACCCGGCCGCGCTCGCCGCGCTGCACGACGCCTTCATCGCGCTGCACGGGCCGCTCGGTGCGGGCAAGACCACCTTCGTACGCCACCTGCTGCGGGCGCTGGGCGTGGCCGGCCGCATCAAGAGCCCCACCTACGGCGTGCTCGAGCCCCACGTCGGCGGCGAACCCGCCCCGGGGCTGGCGATCTCGCACTTCGACTTCTACCGCTTCGAGGACCCCAGCGAGTGGCTGGACGCGGGCTTTCGCGACGTGTTCGCGGCGCCGGGCCTGAAGCTCGCGGAGTGGCCGCAGAAGACCGCCGCGGTGCTGCCCACCGCCGACCTGTCCCTTCACCTGTCCCCCCAGGGCGAAGCAGCACGCGACGTGCGCGCCGAGGCCGCCACGCCGCGGGGCGAGGCGCTGCTGCAGGCCTGGGGCCGTGGCGCGGCATGAAGCGCCGCGATGCGCTGGGCACCACGGTGCTGCTGATCACGGCACCGCAGATCGCCCATGGCGCCGGCATCGTGGCGGTGCGCGTATGGCCGGCGCGCGACTACACGCGGGTCACCATCGAGTCCGACACGCCGCTGGCGGCCACGCACACGCTGGTGGAAGCGCCGCCGCGGCTGGTCGTCGACATCGACCGGCTGGCGCTCGACGCGGCGCTGCGCGAGCTGGTGGGCCAGGTGAGGCCCGGCGACCCCTACATCGCCGGGGTGCGCGTCGGCCAGTACCAGCCGCGCGTGGTGCGCCTGGTGTTCGACCTGAAGCAGGCGGTGCGGCCCGAGCAGTTCGCGCTCGCGCCAGTGGAGCCCTACCAGCACCGCCTGCTGTTTGACCTGTACCCGATTCAGGAGTCCGACCCGCTGCTGGCCCTGGTGCGCGACAAGGAGGCCGCCGAGCAACGCGCTGCGCAGGCCGTGCAGGATGCACTGGGCGAGCTCATCGCGCGCATCGAGTCCCGACCGCCGGTGACCACCCTGCCCGCCCCGGCCGCGTCGGCAGCCCCGCCAGTGATGCAGACCCCGGCGCCCAGGCCACCCCCACCCTCGGCCACGCCCGAGGAGCGGCGCAAGGTCGAGCGGCTGGTCATCGTGGCCATCGACGCCGGCCACGGCGGCGAGGACCCGGGCGCCATCGGGCCCACCGGCCTGCGCGAGAAGGACGTGGTGCTCGCGGTCTCGCTGGCGCTGCGCGACCGCCTCAACGGCGTGCCCGGCCTGCGCGTGATGCTCACGCGCGAAGGCGACTACTTCGTGCCGCTGGCCGAGCGCGTGCGCAAGGCACGGCGCGTGCAGGCCGACCTGTTCGTGAGCATCCACGCCGACGCCTTCGTACGGCGCGAGGCGCGCGGTGCCAGCGTGTTCGTGCTCTCCGAGCGCGGCGCCACCAGCAGTGCCGCGCGCTGGATGGCCGAGCGCGAGAACGCGGCCGACCGCGTCGGCGGCGTCAACCTGGCCGGCCTGGTCGCCGTTCGCGACCGCCAGCTGCTGGCCACCATGGCCGACATGAGCACGGCGGCGCAGATCCGCGACAGCCTGAACCTGGGCGCCGAGGTGCTGCAGCGCATCGGCCGCGTGGGTCGGCTGCACAAGCGCCAGGTCGAGCAGGCCGGCTTCGCGGTGCTGCGCGCGCCCGACATCCCGAGCATCCTGGTGGAGACAGCTTTCATCTCCAACCCCGAGGAAGAGCAGCGCCTGCGCGACCCCGCCTTCCGACACCAGCTGGTGGACGCGCTGGCCGACGGCATCCAACGCTACTTCGCGCGCAACCCGCCGCTGACGCGGCGGCGCGTGATCTAGCGCCTCAGCAGCACCAGCGCGATCGCCAGCACGATCAGAGCCACCGCCGCCCAGTCGGTGCCGTGCACCGTCTCGCCCAGCAGCAGCGCGCCGCTGAACACGCCGAGCACCGGGATCAGCATCACGCTGATGGAGCTGGCCACCGGCGGCATGGTGCGCGCCAGGTAGAA
>JBILSW010000573.1:0-2523 GCA_044371895.1 Rubrivivax sp. | reverse complement strand
TCGTCCGCCAGATGCTGCGCCGCGTGCAGATCGTCAACACCGGCGACACCGGCTACATCGCCGGCGAGCAGGTGGAACGCTCGGAGCTGCTGGACACCAACGACCGCATGCGCGCCGAGGGCAAGCTGCCCGCGACGCACGCCGACGTGCTGCTGGGCATCACCAAGGCGTCGCTGTCGACCGACAGCTTCATCTCGGCGGCCTCCTTCCAGGAGACCACCCGCGTGCTCACCGAGGCAGCCATCATGGGCAAGCGCGACGAGCTGCGTGGCCTGAAGGAGAACGTCATCGTCGGCCGCCTGATCCCCGCGGGCACCGGCATGGCCTTCCACCAGGCCCGCAAGGTCAAGGAAGAGATGGACGAGTCGGAGCGCCGCGCCATCGCCATGCAGGAGGCCGAGGAACTGGCCGCCGTGCAGCTGGCGGGCGTGGATGCGGCCGCGGCCGCGGCCGAGCGATCGGGCGACTGAACGGGTTGTCCGCGGTCCGTGCAGGGCGGCTTCGGCCGCCCTGTTTCATGCACGGGGCTCGAAGATCTCGGTGCCCAGCACGCGCGACTTGCGGGCCAGCGCCAGCAGGGCCTTGTCGCGCGTCAGGAGCCAGCGCGCGCGGTGCTGCAGGGCCAGGTCGACGAACACCTGGTCGTTGGCGTCGCGACAGCGCAGCGGCGCCGCCGCAGCGGCGGGTTCACCGAGCAGCACCGCGTAGCGGTCGAACACGCGCAGCGCGTGCTCGCTTCTGGGTTGCCAGCGGGCCAGGCGCGGGTGCGCCACCATGTGCGCGAACTCGCGGCGCATGGCCGGACAGGCGATCCAGGAAAGCTCCCCCCGCTCGACGGCACCGACCCAGCGCGCCACGCGCGCGTCGGCAAACACCAGCCAGTCCAGCAGCACCTGGGTGTCGATGACGGCCATCGGCTTGTCGGACATGAGCGGAGGCACTATACTCGCGGGCTTTTCGCGCTTTGGCCGCGGCCTTAGCGAATCTTCGTGCGCCACTCCAATCGAAGAGCCGGCGACTTCCACCGAGTACCTGTCTCGAAAAGAGAAAGAGCGTTCATGCCGACCATCAACCAGCTCGTGCGCCACGGCCGCCAGGCCGAGACCACGAAGTCCAAGTCGCCGGCCATGCAGAACAGCCCGCAGCGGCGCGGCGTCTGCACCCGTGTGTACACCACCACCCCCAAGAAGCCGAACTCGGCGCTGCGCAAGGTGGCCAAGGTACGCCTGACCAATGGTTTCGAAGTCATCTCGTACATCGGCGGCGAAGGCCATAACCTGCAGGAGCACAGCGTGGTGCTTGTGCGCGGCGGCCGCGTGAAGGACCTGCCTGGCGTCCGTTACCACATCGTCCGCGGCTCTCTCGACCTGCAGGGCGTCAAGGATCGCAAGCAGTCGCGTTCGAAGTACGGCGCGAAGCGTCCAAAAAAGGCCTAACGGCCTTCGTCCCGCGGCGGGTGCGAACCCGCCGAGTAAGTGGAGCGGCCCGATGCCGCTCCGTGGCCGCCTTGCCGTGGCGGCCGACTGAAACCCTGAAAAGGAAGCTTCCCATGCCACGTCGTCGCGAAGTACCCAAGCGCGAGATCCTCCCCGACCCGAAGTTCGGCTCCGTAGACCTCTCCAAGTTCATGAACGTCATCATGGAGTCGGGCAAGAAAGCCGTCGCCGAGCGCATCATCTACGGCGCACTCGACCAGGTCGAGCAGAAGGCCGGCAAGGACCCGCTCGAGGTCTTCATGGTCGCGCTGAACAACATCAAGCCGATGGTCGAGGTCAAGAGCCGCCGCGTCGGTGGCGCGAACTACCAGGTGCCCGTGGAAGTGCGCCCGGTTCGCCGCCAGGCCCTGGCGATGCGCTGGCTGAAGGAAAGCGCGCGTAAGCGCGGCGAGAAGTCCATGGCCGCGCGCCTGGCCAACGAGCTGCTCGAGGCCAGCGAAGGCCGCGGCGGCGCGTGCAAGAAGCGCGACGAAGTGCACCGCATGGCCGAGGCCAACAAGGCCTTTTCGCACTTCCGCTTCTAAACCGCGCGCATCCTGCGTACCGGCCGCCCATCGGGTTAGTACTAGCCCGTCGGCGGCCCCTGCATTTGGAGAAAGTTCATGGCCCGCAAGACCCCCATCGAGCGCTACCGCAACATCGGCATCAGCGCCCACATCGACGCCGGCAAGACCACCACCACCGAGCGGATCCTGTACTACACGGGCGTGAACCACAAGATCGGCGAGGTGCACGACGGCGCGGCCACCATGGACTGGATGGAGCAAGAGCAGGAGCGCGGCATCACCATCACCTCGGCCGCCACCACCTGCTTCTGGAAGGGAATGGATCTGTCCTTCCCCGAGCACCGCTTCAACATCATCGACACCCCCGGGCACGTGGACTTCACCATCGAGGTGGAGCGCTCCATGCGCGTGCTCGACGGTGCCTGCATGGTGTACTGCGCCGTAGGCGGAGTGCAGCCGCAGTCCGAAACGGTCTGGCGCCAGGCCAACAAGTACACGGTGCCGCGCCTGGCCGTCGTGAC
>JBILSW010000088.1:0-8721 GCA_044371895.1 Rubrivivax sp. | reverse complement strand
CGAACTGCTGGCGGTGGCCGAGATCGCCCGCCGCGCCGTCACCCAGCCGCTGCGCCAGCGCCCGGTGTTCGACCACCCCCAGCGGGTGAAGGAGTTCCTCGCGCTGCAGCTCGACGGCCACGGCCAGGAGCACTTCGGCGTGATGTTCCTCGACGCGCAGCACCGGCTGCTGCGCTTCGACATCCTGTTCAGCGGCACGCTGACGCAGACCAGCGTCTACCCGCGCGAGGTGGTGCGCCTGGCCCTGCGCCACAACGCCGCGGCCGTGGTGCTGGCGCACAACCACCCCAGCGGCGTGGCCGAGCCCTCGCGGGCCGACGAGTACCTCACGCAGAGCCTAGCCAGCGCGCTGAAGCTGGTGGACGTGCGCGTGCTTGACCACATCGTCGTGGGCCGCGGGCAGACGGTCTCGCTGGCCGAGCGGGGGCTGATGTGACGCTGCACGCGCGCTCGCTGTCCGACCTTCGCCGCCTACGCGACAGCCTGGCCGAGCAGCAGCGCCAGCAGCGCGAGGCCGCCGCCGCGGCGCTGGCGGCGCAGCGCGCGGCCGAGAGGACGCGGCGCCTCTTCGTCGATGCCGTGGGGCCGGTGACGCCGTTGCAGCCGCACGGCCTGGCCAGCGCCGTGCTGGACGGCGCACGCCCCGAGCCGCTGCCGCGCCAGCGCGAGGCCGACGAGCGCCAGGCGCTGCTGGAGGCGATGTCCGACGAGGTCGACATCGAGAGCCTGCTGCTCACCGACGACGGCCTGAGCTTCCGCCGCGAGGGAGTGGGCCCCGACGTCGTCAACCGACTGCGCCGCGGCCACTGGGCCATCCAGGGCGAGCTCGATCTGCACGGCCTGCGCCGCGACGAAGCGCGTGACGCGCTGGCCCTGTTCCTGCGCGACAGCCGGCAGCGCGGCTGGCGCTGCCTGCGCGTGGTGCACGGCAAGGGCCACGGCTCGCCGGGGCGCCAGCCGGTTCTCAAGGCCAAGGCGCAGCGCTGGCTGGGGCAGAGCGCCGATGTGCTGGCCTTCACGCAGGCCAGCGGCCCGCAGGGCGGCGCCGGGGCGCTGATCGTGCTGCTGAAGGGCTGATTCAGAGCGACGCAGGCAACGGCGTGCCCGGCGGCCTGGGGCAGCCGGCCCGGCGCTCGGCCCAGTAGAGCACGTTGCCGATCACGGCCACGCTGCCCGAGATGACGGCGGAGGCCACCGTCACCACGCCGGCCGTCACCATCAGAGCCACGCAGCCGTCGCCGCTGCAGCTGTGAAAGCCGGGCAGCACCGCCACCTCGAGCGTGATCTGCTTCTTGGCGACGCCGCAGGCGGGGTCGTAGAAGTGCTGCGTTTGCGGCACGACGACGCAGCCTGCGATGCCGAACGACGCAACCAGGGCCCCGACGACACGCCTTGCTCGCATAGGCGCATTGTGCGCTGGCGCGACGGCCAGCCGTTCATCGCACCAGCGCCAGCGACAGCGCGGGGACCAGCGCCACCAGCAGCAGCACCAGCAGCATCGCCCCAACGAAGGGCATGGCACCGGCGAAGATGGACTCCACCGACACCCGGGGGTCGTTGAGCGTGGACTTGACGGTGAAGATCGAGATGCCGAAAGGCGGCGTCAGCAGGCCGATCTCCACCGCCAGCACCGTGATCACGCCGAAGTGGATGAGGTCGAAGCCGAGCTGCTGCGCGATGGGCGCAGCGATCGGCGTCATGATCAGCAGGATGGAACTGCTGTCCAGGATCATGCCCAGGAACAGCACGATCGCCACGTACAGCAGCAGGAAGCCGTAGGGCCCGAGACCGGCATCGCGCACCAGGTCGGCGATCGCCATCGGCACGCCGGCCACGCTGAGCATGCGGCTGTAGAAGCTGGCGGCCACCAGCAGCACCAGGATGCCCACCGAGACGCTGCCGGTCTCGTGCAGCACCTTCCACAGGTTGGCCGCGCCCAGCCGGCGCCGCGCCGCCGCGACGAGCAGCGCGCCGAAGGCGCCGATGCCGCCGGCCTCGGTGGGCGTGAAGAAGCCGGTGTATAGGCCGCCCAGCACCAGCAGCACCAGCAGCGCGATGGGCAACAGCTTGCCGGCCATTGCCGCCGCGCCCAGGCGGGGCCGCTCGACCTGCCGGCGCTGCAGCTCGGCCAGCCGCTCGAGGTCGAAGACCTTGCCCGGCAGCAGCGTGGCCATCAGCACGATCATCACCACGAAAGCCAGCGCGAGCAGGAAGCCGGGGATGACGCCGGCGATGAACAGCTTGCCGATCGACTGTTCGGCGAGCACGCCGTAGATGATCATCAGCAGGCTGGGCGGGATCATCATGCCCAGCACCGAGCTGCCGGCCACAGTGCCGGTGGCGAAGGTGGTGCGGTAGCCGTGGCGCACCATCTCGGGCACCGCCACGCGCGTGAACACCGCGGCCGAGGCAATGGACACGCCCGTCACCGCCGCGAACACCGTGTTCGCGGCCACCGTGGCCACGCCCAGGCCGCCGCGCACGCGGCGCAGCAGCGCCTCGGCGACCTCGAAGGTGTCCTTGCCGACGCCGCCCACGCTGACAAGCAGCCCCATCAGCACGAACAGCGGGATGGTGGCGAAGATGTAGTCGGCCACGCCGTTGTACGAGGCCATGTAGAACAGCCGCATGGCCATCTCGGCGTCCTGCCGGATGAGCCAGATGCCGCCGAAGGCCACCGCGATCAGTGCGATGGCGATGTGCACGCCCAGCAGCACCAGCGCCACCAGGGCGCCGATGAGCAGGCCTCCGACCTGCAGCTCACTCATGGACGGCTCCGACTTGCGGATGCGGGCTGCCCCGCAGCAGCGCCGGCACGCACAGCAGATAGGCCAGCGATGCCACCGCGGCCCCGCCCACCAGCAGCGCGCGGAACGGCCAGGCCGCCATCGTGGCCACGCCCTGCACGCCGAAGTACTCGTCGCCCCGCCAGCTCTGCGCGAGCTCGGGCCAGCCGATGACGGCCAGCCCCGCGAACATCAGCACGCCCAGCAACGCGTTGCCGACGTCAAGCGCCCGCACCAGGCCGGGCGAGCGCGCGCCCAGCAGGCGCGGCACGAAGTCGCTGCGCGTCATGCGGCCGCCGCAGATGGCCGCGGCCAGCGTCAGGAACACGATCGAGGCCACCGAGCGCGACGCGAACTCGGCCACGCCGGTGATGGGCGCGTCGAGGAAGTTGCGGCCCACAACGTCGGCCACCACCAGCAGCATCAGCGCCAGGATCCACAGCGTGCCGATGGCAGCCAGCAGCTCGGCCACGTGCCGCAGCGGGTGCGCCGGGGCGGCAGGGCCGCCCTCGGCGTCGGGGTCCACGTCGGCGGCCATGGCCATCAGCGGGCGGAGCGGTCCCAGTCGCGCAGCGGCTTGGCGCCGCGCGCGCGCAGCTCGTCGAAGTAGGCGCGCAGCACCACCTTGCCGGGCTCGCCGGTGGACTGCAGCCAGGGGCCAACGATGTCGGGCAGGTCCTGCACCCACTTCTGCTTGTCGGCGGCGGGCAGGTTGGACACCTGCAGGCCGGCGGCCTTCATCGTCTCCATGGCGGCGGCGGCGGTGCGCGTGACGTGCGCGCCGTGCGCCTTGGAGGTGGCCTTGCCCGCGGCGACGAAGGCGTCCTGCACCTCCTTGGGCAGCGCGTCGTAGAAGCGCTTGTTCACGGCCACGCTGCCGAGGTACATGCTGCCGATGTCGACGTTGGTCAGGTACTTGGCCACCTCGTACACGCGCGCCGGGCCGATGCCGCTGGCAAACGACAGCGCACCTTGCGTCACGCCGGTCTGTATGTTGGTGTAGTAGGTGGTCAGCGCGCCCTCGACGGGCGTGGCGCCAGTCTGGCGCAGCCAGTTGGCCGAGGTGCCCGGGGCGTTGATCTTCTTGTTCTGCAGCGCCGCCAGGTTGGCGATGGGGAAATTGGTATAGAGGTCGTAGCTGTCGGTGATCAGGCTCGACAGCGGCACCATGTTCTGCGCCGTCCAGCTGTCGCGCAACGCCGGCAGCGTGGCGTTGAGCTTGTCGAAGATCTCGATCAGCATCTCGTGGTTGTTGGTGGCGAACGGCGTGAAGTACGTGACGTTCTGCAGCGGCATCGCGGAGTTCTCCCACACCGTGCCCACCATGCCCACGTCGACGATGCCGTCGCGCACGGCGGCGCGCGTGTCGCTGAACTTGTAGAGCGTGCCGCCGTAGTTCTCGCGCCAGCGCACGACGTACTTGTTGCCGCCGTCCTTGAGGATGCGGTCGACCTCGGGCTGGAACACGTTCTTCATGGCGTGAACCCAGATGTTGGTCACCGGGTGGCTGGCACCGATGTTGACGTTGACGCTCTGCTGCGCCTGCGCTGCCGTGGTGGCCAGGCCGGCGCCGGCCAGCAGGCCGGCGATGACGAAGTGCTTGCGGTTCATGGTGTCTCCGGTGCTTGGCCCTGTGCACGGGCCCTGGGGGGTGGTGGGGTGAAGGGTGGGTCTGCTCAGCGGTGGCGGCGCCTCGCGGGCGGCCGCTCGTCGCCGAACAGCTCGATGCTGGCGGCCAGGTAGCCGCGCACGCGGTCGCGCACCAGCGCGGCCTCGTAGCGCTCGGGCGCGGTGTCGCTGGTGACGGCCTGGCCGTAGATCCAGCGCCGCATCGCGATGTAGAAGAAGCCGCCGTGCAGGCCGGCGAGCAGCTCGAGCTCGCGCCGCGAGGGCCTGCCGCGGGCGCTGCTGCCGCGGTGGCGGCGCGTCTCGCGCACGAGCCGCGGGAACAGCCGCGCACGCAGCATCGCGAAGAAGCGGTCGGTGATGGAGTGGTCTTCCAGGCCCGAGAACACGAAGATGCGCGTGAACTCGCGCGACAGGGTCTGGTTGACGTAGTCGTCGTAGAACGCGGTGAGCTTGTCCTCGACGGCGATGGAGCCGTCATCGAGCAGCGTGTCCCACTCGGGCTTCCAGCGGCTCTCGAACAGCTCCTCGTAGACGCGGTCGATCAGCGCCTGCTTGGTGGGGAAGTAGTGGTACAGCAGCGCGTGCGTCACGCCGATGCTGCGTGCCAGGTCGCGCAACTGCCCGGCGAAGCCGTTCTGCGCGAAGAAGCTCACGGCGCCGTCGAGGATCTGCCGCTCGCGCTCGGCCACGCCCAACCGCCGGCGCGCCGGCGCCGGGCCGGCCGGGTCGGGCTGGGCCTGGACGTCGGCCTGAAGGCCTCGCTCAGGGTTTTTCTCAAGGCTCACGCTATTTACCGGCGGGTCAACGAACCCCAAAATTGTTGACCGACGGGTCAACAAGAGCACCCGTGGAAACCCGAGACGAAGGCCGCCGCGTGATGGCCGGCCCGGAGACGGCACGATGGAACTGAACGGCGACGTGCTCGTGGCTGCGCCACGGGCGCGGGTGTGGGCGGCGCTCAACGACCCCGAGGTGCTGCGCCGCTGCATCCCCGGCTGCGAGGCCATGGCCGCCGCCGGCGAGCACGAGATGGTCGCCACCGTGGCCGTGAAGCTCGGCCCCGTGCGCGCGCGCTTCAACGGTCGCGTGCGTCTTGCCGACGTGCGCCCGGGCGAGGGCTGCACGCTGCAGTTCGAGGGCCCGGGCGGCGCCGCCGGCTGGCCCCGCGGCGCCAGCAGCGTGGGCCTGCACGACGAGCCCGGCGGCACCCGCGTGAGCTACCAGACGCAGGCCTCGGTGGCCGGCAAGCTGGGTCAGGTGGGCGGCCGCATGATCGACGCCGCGGCGCGGCAGATGGCCGACCAGTTCTTCGCCGCCTTCCAGGCCGAGGTGGCGCCGATGCCGGCCCAGACCGCCGAGGCTGCGCCCACCGGCGAGCGGCCTGCCGCGGCCGCGCCCTCGGTCGAGTCTTCTGCCGCGCCTGCCGGCACCCCTGCCGCCGCGCCGGCCCCCACGGCCGCGCCGTCGGGCGAGGCCTCGCGCGTGCTGTGGTTCGTGCTCGGCGCCCTGTCCACCGGCTTCGGCGTCTGGCTTGGCCGCGTCCTCTTCAGCTGAAAAGGAGTCCCCTCTTGAAAGCCCCCGCCTTCGATTACACGCGCCCGCGCACCGCGGACGAGGTCTTCGAGCTGCTGCGCCGCCACGGCGACGACGCGCGCATCCTGGCCGGCGGGCAGACGCTGATGGCGACGCTGAACATGCGGCTGTCCGAGCCGAAGCTGCTGATCGACATCACCGGCCTGCCCGGCCTGTCCGACATCGTCGTCCGCGACGGCCGCCTGCACGTCGGCGCGCTGGTCACGCACACGGCCATCGAGGGCTCGGCACTGGTGGCCGAGCACGCGCCGCTGCTGGCCATGGCCGCACCGCACATCGCCCACCGCGCCATCCGCAACAGCGGCACCTGGGGCGGCTCGCTGGCCTATGGCGACCCGGCCGCCGAGTGGCCCTGCTGCCTGGCGGCGCTGGACGGCACGGTGCACGTGCAGGGCCCGGCCGGCGAGCGCCGCATCGCCGCGACCGACTTCTTCCAGGACCTCTACACCACCGCGCTGCAGCCCGACGAGATCGTCACCGGCGCCTGCGTGCCCGTGGCCGCGCGGGGCGACTGGTTCGGCTTCGACGAACTCTCGCGCCGCCATGGCGACTACGCCGTGGCCGGCCTGGCCGTGGCCGCCCGCTTCGACGGCGCGGTGGCCACGCGGGTCAACCTGGGCCTGCTGGGCGTCGGCGCCACGCCGGTGCGCGCGCGCCGCGCCGAGGCGCTGCTGGCCGGCAAGGTGCTCGACGCCGCGGCCATCGAGATCGCCGCCACGGCCCTGAGGGCCGAGCTCGACCCCGTCGGCGACCTCACCAGCAACGCCGACACCAAGCGCCACCTGGCCACCGTGCTGCTGCGCCGCCTGCTCGGCGCCGCGCAGGCCGCGCGCAGTGCGCTGGCCGCCTGAACCCTCGACCGGCAAGCGAACGGGAGAACACCCCCATGGCCGACCAACACCCCATCCACCTCACCGTCAACGGCACGGCCTGCGCGCGCAGCGTGCAGCCCCGCCGCCACCTCGTCGACTTCCTGCGCCAGGACCTCGGCCTCACGGGCTCGCACCTGGGCTGCGAGCACGGCGTGTGCGGCGCCTGCACCGTGGAACTCGACGACCGGGTCGTGCGCGGCTGCCTCACGCTGGCCGTGCAGGCCGACGGCCGCCGCGTGCGCACCATCGAGGGCCTGAGCGCCGACGGCGACGTGGCCGACCTGCAGCAGGCCTTCATCCGGCACAACGCGCTGCAGTGCGGCTTCTGCACCCCCGGCATGGTCATGGCGGCCAAGGAGCTGCTCGAGACCCGGCCGCAGGCCACGCGCGCCGAGGTGCGCGAGTGGATGAGCGGCAACTACTGCCGCTGCACCGGCTACCACGCCATCGTCGACGCCATCTGCGACACCCTGGCCGAGCGGGCCCGGCAGGCCGCGGCCTGACCCGGGCAGGAGAACGCACCGATGAACACCGTCACGCAAGCCGAGGTCCGCGCCGCCGTCGAGGTGGAGGACCGCCCCGCCGTGAGCCACGACGCGCCGCTGCCGCCCGTCACCGAGGACCCACGCTACATCGGCACCAGCGCCGAGCGCCCCAGCGCGCGGCGCCTGGTGCAGGGCCAGGGCCAGTACATCGACGACCTCAACCTGCCGCGCATGGTGCACGTGGTGTACTGGCGCAGCCCGCTGGCCCACGCCCGCATCGGCCGCATCGCCACCGAGGCCGCGGCCCGGGCGCCGGGCGTGGTGATGGTGGCCACGGGGGCCGACATCGCCCGCGTCTGCAAGCCCTGGGTGGCCACGCTGGCGCACCTGGCCGGCATGAAGAGCGCGCCGCAGTACCCGCTGGCCGTGGAACGCGCCTGCTGGCAGGGCGAGCCCGTGGTGGCCGTGGTCGCCGAGACCCGCGAGCAGGCCGAGGACGCGCTGCCGCTGCTGGAGGTGGAGCTCGAGCCGCTGGGGCCGGTGGTCGACATGGAGACGGCGCTCGACCCGGCCACGCCGCTGATCCACCCCGAGCTCGGCGACAACCTGTGCTTCACGCGCAGCCTGAACGTCGGCGCCGTCGACGAGGCCTTCGCGCAGGCCGACGCGGTGGTGGAGACGGTGTTCGAGTTCGGCCGCCACACCGGCGTGACGCTGGAGCCGCGGGCGCAGATCGCCGACTGGAACGCCGCCGAGGGCAAGCTGACGGTGTGGCACGCCTTCCAGGCCCCGCACATGATGCAGGACCTGTACGCGCGGCAGTTCGACCTGCCCGAGCACGCCGTGCGCGTGGTCTGCAAGGACGTCGGCGGCAGCTTCGGCATCAAGGTGCACGCCTACCCCGACGACTTC
The DNA here is from genome assembly GCA_044371895.1 of Rubrivivax sp. Lineage (GTDB taxonomy): Bacteria > Pseudomonadota > Gammaproteobacteria > Burkholderiales > Burkholderiaceae_C > Rubrivivax. Next base: position 444 of record JBILSW010000088.1, on the reverse strand, counting down.
GCCACCGTGGCGCTGTCGATGATGTGCCGTCGGCCGGTGAAGTTCGTCGCCGACCGCCTGGAGAGCTTCACCAGCGACATCCACGCGCGGCACCACCTCGTCAAGGCGCGCATCGCGGCCAGCCGGGCCGGCGAGATCCTGGCCTTCGACATGGTCGACCTCACCGGCATCGGGCCCTACTCGATGTTCCCGCGCACCAGCGCGATCGAGGGCAACCAGGTCGTCAACCTGGTGGGCGGCCCCTACCGGCACAAGAACTACCGCGCGCACCTGAACGTGGTGTTCCAGAACAAGACCCCGACCTGCCAGTACCGCGGAGTGGGCCACCCCATCGCCTGCGCCGTGACCGAGGGCCTGGTCGACCAGGCCGCGCGCGCCATCGGCATGGACCCGCTGCTGTTCCGCCGGAAGAACGTCATCCCCGACGACGCCTACCCGGCCACC